>NZ_JALHAT010000060.1:0-25189 GCF_022818885.1 Novosphingobium mangrovi
CGGGCGTGGCCACCAGCGGGCGACGCAAGGGGCGAGCCGGCGCGGGTGAGGGCGCGGCGGTTTCGTCGCCGGGCAGGTCGCGGCCCTTGTCGGTGTCGATGACAATGGCGTCGAGCCCGCTGGCGCGCAGTTCGCTGCACCGCGCGGCATCCTCGACCACGAAGTGCGCGCGCCAGAAGGGGTGGGCGAACCAGTTGCCCTGGAAGGCGTGAATGTACATGCCCTGCTCGACCTGCGAGGGCGCGATGCGCTTGAGAACCATGGATGAACTGTCCCTGTGCCGGGCGGCGATGGTGTCAGGACATCCTCTCTTTCCCGTGATCGCGCGGCCAAGGGAAACTACGTGGCCGAGGCGCCGGACGAGGCCATGGACAAGTGGCTGGCAAGGCGGCACCATCGCGCGTGGCAAGGCTCCGCAAAGAGGGCCGTGGTCGGTATCCTGCCTCTGGGAGATGGTCTTCGTGTTCAGCGCTGTCGGCCTTGTCGCCGCTCTTGCTCTCCTCATTCTCCTGACCGTGCGCGGGGTGCATATCCTGCTGGCCGCCCCGGCCTGCGCGGCGCTGGTGGCCGCGACCAGCGACCTGGCCTTCCTGCCGCCGCTGGCGGACGCGGGCGAGGGGGACTTTGCGACAAGCTACATGGCCGGGTTCACCGGCTTCTTCGCCGACTGGTTCCTCATGTTCCTGCTCGGCGCGATCTTCGGCGAGGTCATGGCTGCAAGCGGGGCTGCGGCGAGCGTGGCGCGCGGCGTCGTGGCGCGCATCGGCCTTCGCCATGCGGTGCTGGCCGTGGTCGCGGCGGCGGCACTTCTCACGTATGGCGGGGTGTCGGTCTTCATCGTGGGCTTCGCGGTCTATCCCCTCGCCGTCCATCTCTTTCGTGAGGCCGACCTGCCGCGCCGGTTCATCCCGGCCGCGCTCGCGTTCGGTTCGGTCACTTTCACGATGACCAGCGCGGGCTCGCCCGAGATCCAGAACCTGATCCCGATGCAGTACCTGGGCACCGATGCCTACGCGGCCTGGCCGGTCAGCCTGCTGGTCGCAGGCCTGATGGCCGGGCTGGGCTATGTCCTGCTCGATAGGATGGTGCACCGCGCACGCACGCGGGGCGAGCGCTTCGACGCGCGCAAGGGCGACAGCGCGCTTGATGACCATCCGCACCTTCCTCCGCCGCTGGTGTGCCTCGTGCCGCTCCTTGCCGTGCTCGGCGTCTTCATGCTGTTCCAGTATCCGCAGGGCGTGCCGGGGCTGGCGTGGGCGCTGCCGCAGCAATCGCTGGGCAAGTGGGCGCTGGTCGTGGCTCTGGGCACGGGGAGCCTGCTGGCGCTGGGCGTGGGCTACCGGGCCCGCGCGGCCATGCCGGGCGCGTTCGCGCGCGGGGCGAGCGGGGCCGTGGTGGCCATAACCAACACCTGCGCGGTCGTCGGCTTCGGTTCGGTCGCCGCGCTTTCGCCCGCGTTCCAGATGGCGCTGGAGGCGCTGCAGGGACTTCCGGGCGATCCCCTCATCGGCGCGGCCGTGGCGGTCACCGTGATCGCCGCGCTCACCGGCTCGGCTTCGGGCGGGCAGACCATCGCCTTGCCGCTGCTCGCGCCCGGCTACCTTGAGGCCGGAGCCGATCCCGCGCAGCTCCACCGGACGGTCGCGATTGCCAGCGGCGCGCTCGATAGCCTGCCGCACAACGGCTATGTCGTGACCACCATTCGCGCGATCTGCGGGGAGACCCACAAGGCAGCCTACCCGGCTCTTGGCGTACTCACGGTGCTCGTGCCGCTTCTCGGCCTTGCCCTTGCCGTCGGTATATTTGTCCTGATCTGAGGCACTGAGTTAACGCTAAAAAAAGGATATTGCGTCGGATTATACTCGCGTCCAATAATTGGACGTTCGAGATTATGGAAAAAATGAACTCGCAATGACAAAGATACCAAGCGAAGCGGTGAGCGAGCGTGTGGCCGCAATTCTGGCCCGGCGCATCCTGTCGGGCGAACTGGCACCGGGCCTGCGGATCAAGCAGGACGAACTGGCCGCTGAACTGAACACGAGCCGCATCCCCGTGCGCGATGCGCTGCGTATCCTGGAATCGCGCGGCCTTGTGACGATGCGGGCCAACACCGGCGCGCGGGTCGTCGCGCCCGCGCGATCGGACATCGCCGCCGCTTTCGACATTCGCGAGCGTCTGGAGCCGCTTTTGCTGGCCGACAGCATGGCCAACTTCGGCGCGGAGGACGTCGAGGCCCTGCGCGCGCTTGTGCGCGCAGGCGAGACCGCGACAACGGCCGAGGACATGATCGAGCACGGGCGCGAATTTCACTGGATGACCTACAGCCGTCATACCTCGACCCTGCTGGCGACCATGGTCGAGCGCGTCTGGGACGTGGGCCAGGCGTTCGTCCTGGGCACGTGGAAGACGATGGATGCCGCGGCCGCCGAGCATGCCCGTCAGGACCACCTGCGCGAACACCATATGCTGTGCGAGGCCATTGCCCGGCGCGAGCTGGAAACCGCCCAGGCCGCGCTCGTGCTCCACGTACGGCGCATCCGCGCGGTCGTGCTGGGCCAGGTGGAGGCCATGCACAGGGCGCAGGCCGCCCGGGTCTGAACTCCGCCTCGGACGCCGTCAGGGCGCCGAGAAGCTTTCCTCCAGCGCCGCCGCGCGCGCCGCGGCTTCGCGCTCGGCGCGCTGCGCCTCGAGCCGCGAGGGACTGGTCGCGTAGACCGCAATCGTCGCGGTGATGGCGTGGGGGACAGCCTCAGCCCCATCCTCGCCAGACGCTTGCGGATCTTCGGACGGGGGGATCACCGCGCCATCGATCTGCGCGGCAATCCCGGCATCGGCGAGCAGGCGGGCAAGCGCCGTCAGCCGGGTAGGATCGGCCCCGGAAAGCGTCACTTCGCCAAGACCCCAGCGCTGAAGCGCCCAGATGCCGAGGTCGGTCGCAATGGCGTCGTCGGGAACTTGCGCGTCCTCGCTCGCCTCCAGCAGCACGGTCAGGCGCGGCTGGGGCGGGGGCATCAGGCGCACCGTCCAGCCGTTGACGCCCTGGCTCGCCGCCTTCTCGGTGGCGCGGTAGTCGGCCAGGGTCCAGTCGGGCGCGGGAACGGGCTCCAGGTAGACCATGCGCTGCGCGCGGTCGGTCCAGATCGAGCGGGTCGGCAGGCCGACCTTCTGACGGATCGCCTTGTAGGGCGGAACGTCGGCGGCAATGCCCGCGGTCGTGCGCTCCATTGCCGCATCGACCATGGCCTGCGTCTGCGAGCGCACGTCGGCGGCGAGCACCTGCTGCAAGGAGACATCGACGTCCTCGCCCAGCGTTGCCTTGAGCGCGTTCTCGGCCGCGATCTCGGCGTTGCCGGTGTAGCTGGTGGCAATGACCAGCGCCTTGACCTTGGGCGAACCCAGCAGGCTGGAGCTGACGTCGAGCTGGGCGATGGTCACGCCCCGGTCGCCGCAGGCCGCGATGATCGCCTCCTGTGCGGCCGAGCGGATGCGCGCCTCGTTGGTGAGCTTCATCAGCGTCATGGTGAGCGGGGTGGCGAGCGCGAGGAAGGCGGCAACAAGGATCGTTGCATAGCGCGGCGTCCACTCGACCTTGCCGAAGGGGCGTGCCGCGCCTGAAAGCCGCGCGATGAGGGCAAAGGCGAAGGTGATCGCGGCGAGGTTGGTCAGGAACAGCAGCATCGCGCCCAGCGCGAACATGGGCTGGAACACGCCAATGCCATAGCCGATGACGGTGAGCGGGGGCATCAGCGCGGTCGCGATGGCAACCCCGATGGCGGTCCCGCCCTTGCCGATGACGGTCGAGTAGCCGCCCGCGATGCCCGAGAACAGCGCGACCGCAAGGTCGAGCAGGTTGGGTTCGGTCCGCGCGAGGATTTCCGGCGTCGCGTTGCGGATCGGCGAGAGCCAGGTGAGGACGATGCCAGTGGCAATGCCGATGCCTGCACCGATGGCGACAACGCGGATCGAATCGCGGATGCGGTGCCCGTCGAGCGAGGCAAAGCCGAAGCCCATGGCCGCAATCGGGCTCATCAGCGGGGAGACGAGCATTGCGCCGATGACGACCGCGGTCGAGGACTGGAGCAGGCCCAGGATCGCGATACCTGCTGCAAGCGCGCACATCAGCACATAGCCGTGGGTGAGCTGGCCTTCCTGGCGCACCGTCTGGCGCAGGTCGTAGGCCTGGTCCGGGCTCAGTTCGGGCAGGAGCACCGCGTGCGCGAACTTGACGCGCAGGACATGGAAGAACGCCTCGCCCCGGCGCACCCATTGCGGGCGGGCCGCCCACATCTCGTTGATCGGGCCCTTGGGCGTGAACGGGGCCTCGGTGTCGGGGCCGCGCGCGCCATCGCCGGGAAGCTGGGTCTCGGGCATGGCTGGGTCAGGACCTTGGGCCGGATCAGGACCTTCGGGGGGAGTGGTCGATGTCACAGGGATGTTACCCGGCTTGGGCCGCGCGGGGTTCGCGCGACTGGATGGCGGAGATGAGGCGGGCAATGGTGCCGCCCTGGATGACGACCGCGAAGACCACCACGATGTAGGTCACTGCGAGCAGTTCGGAGCGGATTTCGGCGAGCGGGAGCGAGAGGGCAAGCGCAATCGAGATACCGCCGCGCAGACCTCCCCAGACCAGCGTCGGGAAGGCGAGGGGGCCCATGTCGATGGCCCGCTTCATCGCCAGCAGCGGCGCGCCGACCGCCAGCGCGCGCGACGCGAGGACGATCCCCACCGTGGCGAGGCCCACCAGCATGTAGCCCGGCTCCAGGTCGAGCGCGATGACCTCCAGGCCGATCAGCAGGAACAGCACCGCGTTCAGGATCTCGTCGATGAGCGCCCAGAACTTGATGACGTGATCGCGCGTGGTGTCGCTCATGGCATGGGCGATCCCGGCGTTGCCGATGATGAGCCCGGCAATCGCCATCGCGACAGGGCCGCTGACGTGGGTCGCCATGGCCAGGCTGTAGCCGCCCATGACAACGGCGAGGGAGATCATCACCTCGATGTTGTATTCGTCGATCGACTTCATCGCGGCAAAGCCGATGCCGCCTACGGCCAGGCCCAGGACCGCACCGCCCAGCGCCTCGCGCGCGAAATGGCCGAGCGCGAAGGACCAGGTGAATTCCTCCGTGCCGGTGGCAAGTGCGATGAGGATGGTGAAGACGACGACGCCGATGCCGTCGTTGAACAGGCTCTCACCCGCAACCGTCGCTTGCAGCGTCTCGGGCATCGCCGCGCGCTTCATCACCGCCATGACCGAGACCGGGTCGGTCGGGCTGATGAGCGCGCCGAAGACGAGGCACCAGGTCAGCGGCACCGGGATGCCGACGGCCAGCGAGAGCGCGTAGAACCCCGCGCCGACAAGCCCGGTCGAAAGGAGCACGCCCACGGTGCTGAAGACCAGGATCGGCAGGGCACCTTTTCGCATGTGCGCCCAGCTGACGTGCATCGCGCCTGCAAAGAGCAGGAACGAGAGCATCCCGTCCATCAGCGTCTTGGAGAAGTCGAGGTCGGCGAGGAACCGGCCGAAAGTCGCCGAAAGCGTGCTGGTGGGCACGAGATGGTCGTAGGCGACCAGCAGCAGCGAGGCGAGTGTCCCCATGATGGTGAGCCCCACCGTCGAGGGCAGGCGCAGCGTCCGATAGTTGAGATAGCCGAGCGCCGCGGCCATCACGATCAGGAACGCGGCGGCATCGAATGGGGAGAGTTCGTGCATCGCCCATCCTTAGCCCGCGCTCCCGGGCTTGCCTAGCGGTCTCGGGGGGCTGCTCCGGGGACGGGAAGGCGGGCAAGTCCATTGGAAAGCGGGGTTCTTTTGTTCGGCGCTGCACAATTTGGCTTGCTGCATTGCAACCTTGTGGTAGCCATGGTGCCTCGTAGTTTCGGATTCCCGGGCGCGGTTGCGCTCCGTTCAGGCTTTTGGCCGTGCATGGGCCAGTTCTTCGGGACATCCTGTCGGGTGCCTGGGGCCGGGTCCTTGCCGTTTGAGGAGAATCTCCGTGGCAGGCAGTCCTTCCGAGTTCGACGATCACATCGTTCGCGTATTGCGCCACCGCGTCGGCAAGGACGAACGCGCGGCCAAGCACCACGACTGGTACAACGCGGCGATCTACGCGCTGCGCGACCACATCATCGACGACTGGATCGATTCCACGCGCCGCACGTACGAGACCGGCGGCAAGCGGGTCTACTACCTCTCGATGGAGTTCCTGATCGGGCGTCTCCTGCGCGATGCGCTCTCGAACATGGGCATGACCAGCGAGATGGAAAAGGCGCTCGCGGCGCACGGGCTCGACCTTGCCGAGATCGAGGAATTCGAACCCGACGCGGCGCTTGGCAACGGGGGGCTCGGCCGCCTCGCCGCCTGCTTCATGGAGAGCCTCGCCACTCTCGACATCCCGGCCTATGGCTATGGCATTCGTTACGTGAACGGCATGTTCCGCCAGCGCATCGACGATGGCTGGCAGGTGGAACTGCCCGAGACCTGGCTCGAACACGGCAACCCCTGGGAGTTCGAGCGGCTGGAGAGCAGCTACCGCATCGGCTTTGGCGGCGAGGTGACAGTGGACGGTGACATCGCCTCCTGGCACCCGGCCGAGCAGGTCGAGGCGACCGCGGTCGATACGCCTGTGGTGGGCTACAAGGCGAAACGGGTGAACACCTTGCGGCTGTGGAGCGCGACCGCGCTCGACCCGATCAAGCTCGACGCCTTCAACGCGGGCGACCACTTCGGCGCACTTTCGGAGCAGGTGCGCGCCGACAGTCTGGTGCGTGTGCTCTACCCGGCCGATTCCAGCCCGGCGGGTCAGGAGTTGCGCCTGCGCCAAGAGTACTTCTTCACGGCCGCCTCGGTGCAGGACATCGTGCGCCGCCACATGCAGTACGAAGGCGATATCCGCACACTGCCCGAGAAGGCCTCGATCCAGCTCAACGACACGCATCCCTCCGTCGCTGTGGCCGAACTGATGCGGCTCATGGTCGATGTCCACCAGCTCGAATTCAACGAGGCCTGGGAGGTCTGTCGCAAGACCATCTCCTACACCAACCACACCCTCCTGCCCGAAGCGCTGGAGACCTGGCCGCTGCCGCTGTTCGAGCGGCTCTTGCCGCGCCACATGCAGATCATCTACGCGATCAACAGCCGCATCCTGCGCGAGGCGCGCAAGGCGGGCTGCGACGATGGCCAGATCGCCGCGATCTCGCTGATCGACGAGTCGGGAGAGCGGCGCGTGCGCATGGCGAACCTTGCCTTTGTCGGCGCGCATTCGGTGAACGGGGTGGCCGCGCTCCACACAGAGCTGATGAAGGAGACGGTCTTTGCCGACCTCCACAGGCTCTACCCCTCGCGGATCAACAACAAGACCAACGGGGTCACTCCGCGCCGCTGGCTGCAGCAGTGCAACCCGGGGCTCACCAAGGTCATCCGCGAGGCCATCGGCGATGGTTTCATCCAGGACGCGCAGAAGCTCTCGGCGCTTAACGAACTGGCCACCGACGCGCAGCTGGGCGAGCGCATCGCCGAGGTCAAGCGCGCCAACAAGGTCGCGCTGGCCGAGCACCTCAAGGCCACGATGGGCATCCGCCTCAATCCCGACGCGCTCTTCGATGTCCAGATCAAGCGCATCCACGAGTACAAGCGCCAGCTTCTCAACCTGATCGAGACGGTCGCACTCTACGACCAGATCCGCAGCCATCCCGAGCGCGACTGGGTGCCGCGCGTCAAGATCTTCGGCGGCAAGGCCGCGTCGAGCTACCACAACGCCAAGCTCGTCATCAAACTGGCCAACGACATCGCCCGGCGCGTCAATTCCGACCCCTCGGTGGGCGGCCTGCTCAAGGTCGTCTTCGTGCCCAACTACAATGTCAGCCTGGCTGAGAAGATCATTCCCGCCGCCGACCTCTCCGAGCAGATCTCGACCGCCGGGATGGAGGCGTCGGGCACGGGCAACATGAAGTTTGCGCTGAACGGGGCGCTCACCATCGGCACGCTCGATGGCGCCAATGTCGAGATCAAGGACAAGGTCGGGGACGAGAACATCGTCATCTTCGGCCTGACGGCCGAGGAAGTCGCCGAGCGGCGCGCCAACGGCTACGATCCGCGCAGCCTGATCGAAGGCTCGCGCGAGCTGGGCCAGGCGCTTTCGATGATCGCCTCGGGCGTCTTCTCGCCCGACGACCGGAACCGCTACGCCGGGCTGATCGGCGGCCTCTACGAGCATGACTGGTTCATGTGCGCGGCCGATTTCGAAAGCTACGCCGAGGCGCAGCGCGCGGTCGATGCGCGCTGGCGCGATCCCGCCGCGTGGCGCAGCTGCGCCATCCGCAACATCGCCAACGTGGGCTGGTTCTCCTCGGACCGCACGATTGCCGAGTACGCCAAGGAAATCTGGAAAGTTACGTGAAGCCTCCTGAAAGTTCTCTCGATGCCCTGCTGGATGGCACGCATGGCGATCCCTTCTCGCTTCTGGGCGTCCACTCCGGACCTGGCGGTACCTTCGCGCGTGCGATCCTGCCGGGCGCCGAGACCGCGGAGGCTTTCTCGATCGACGGGCAGTGCCTAGGAGAGGTCGCGCGGATCGATCCGCGCGGCATGTTCGAGGGCTATCTTCTGGGCGCGCCGCAGCCCGTGCGTTACCGCTGCTCGACCGCGACGCGCGACTGGATCCAGACCGATGCCTACAGCTTCGCGCCCGTGCTTGGCCCCATCGACGACCTCTTGATCGCGCAGGGCACCCACATGCGCCTGTTCGACAAGCTGGGCGCCCATGTCATGGAGCACCAGGGCGCCAAGGGCGTCCATTTCGCGGTCTGGGCTCCCAACGCCCAGCGCGTCAGCGTGGTCGGCGATTTCAACGACTGGGACCCTGCACGCCATGTCATGCGCCACCGCCGCGACATCGGCGTCTGGGAAATCTTCGTCCCCGATATCCGCGACTACCGCGCCTACAAGTTCCACATCGTTGGCCCCGATGGCGTCGCCCGCCCGCTCAAGGCCGATCCCTTCGCCTTCATGACCGAGGTGCGCCCGCGCACGGCCTCGATCACCGCGAAGGTGGAAAAGCCCGACTGGAACGATGCGGCCCACCGCACCCACTGGGCCAGCGTCGATGCGCGCCGCGTGCCGGTCTCGATCTACGAGGTCCACGCCGGGTCCTGGCAGCGCGACCGCTGGAACTGGTTTCTCAACTGGGACGAGATGGCCGACCAGCTCATCCCCTACGTGGTCGACATGGGCTTCACCCATATCGAGTTTCTGCCCATCGCCGAGCACCCCTACGATCCCTCCTGGGGCTACCAGACGACGGGGCTCTATGCGCCCTCGGCCCGCTTTGGCGAACCGGCCGGGTTCGCGCGCTTCGTGGAAGGGGCGCACAAGGCCGGGATCGGTGTGATCCTCGACTGGGTGCCCGCCCATTTCCCGACCGACGAACACGGCCTTGTCCGCTTCGATGGCACCGCACTCTACGAGCACGAGGACTGGCGCCAGGGCTTCCACCCGGACTGGAACACCCTCATCTACAACTTCGGCCGCAAGGAAGTGGCGAGCTTCCTCGTCAACAACGCACTGTTCTGGGCCGAGCGCTACCATGTCGATGGCCTGCGCGTGGATGCGGTCGCCTCGATGCTCTACCGCGACTACTCGCGCAAGGAGGGCGAATGGACGCCCAACGACGAGGGTGGCCGGGAAAACTGGGAAGCGGTGGAGTTCCTGCGCGCGGTCAACCGCACGCTCTACGCCGAGCATCCCGGCATCATGACCTTTGCCGAGGAATCGACCGCCTGGCCGGGCGTGAGTGCGCCTGCCGATGAGCCCGAGGACGGCACGCGCGCCACGGCGCTGGGCTTCGGGTTCAAGTGGAACATGGGCTTCATGCACGACACGCTGCGCTACATGGGCCGCGATCCGGTGCACCGCCAGTTCCACCATGAGGACATCACCTTTGGCCTGATGTACGCCTTTTCGGAGAACTTCGTGCTGCCCCTCAGCCACGACGAGGTCGTCCATGGCAAGGGCTCGCTGCTCTCCAAGATGAGCGGGGATGACTGGCAGCAGTTCGCGAACCTTCGCGCCTACTATGGCCTCATGTGGGGGTATCCCGGCAAGAAGCTGCTGTTCATGGGGCAGGAGTTCGCGCAGCGCAGCGAGTGGAGCGAGGAGCGGGCGCTCGACTGGCATTTGCGCGAGGCGCCCGCGCACGAGGGCGTGCGCAACCTGGTGCGCGATCTCAACCGTCTCTACCGCGACAAGCCTGCGCTGCACGGGCGCGACTGCGAGGGGGAGGGCTTCGAGTGGCTGGTCGTCGACGATGCGACCAACTCGGTCTTCGCCTGGGTGCGCAAGGCGCCGGATGCCAGGCCCGTGGTGGTCATCAGCAACATGACGCCCAACCTTCTGAAGGACTATGCGCTTGCCCTGCCGGGTGAGGGCAACTGGCGCGAGATCCTGAACACGGACTCGGTCTATTACGGCGGGTCGGGCAAGGGCAACCTGGGGCAGATCAAGGTCGCAGGCGGGCTCGCGCATGTCACCTTGCCGCCACTTGCCACGATCATGCTGGAATACGCGGGATAGAAAGCAGGCCGTGGGCCATGAGAGGATAAAAGGACGATGAAGACCCCCAGTCCACAACCCCTTGCGCGCGATGCCATGGCCTACGTCCTGGCCGGTGGGCGCGGCAGCCGGCTCAAGGAGCTGACCGACAACCGGGCCAAGCCTGCGGTCTACTTCGGGGGCATGAGCCGGATCATCGACTTTGCGCTGTCCAACGCGATCAATTCGGGCATCCGGCGCATCGGTGTCGCCACCCAATACAAGGCGCATAGCCTGATCCGGCACATGAACCGGGCCTGGAACTTCATGCGGCCTGAACGCAACGAGAGCTTCGACATCCTGCCCGCCTCGCAGCGCATCTCGGAGTACATGTGGTACGAGGGCACGGCCGATGCGGTGTTCCAGAACATCGACATCATCGCCGCCCACGCGCCGCGCTACATGGTGATCCTGGCGGGCGACCACATCTACAAGATGGATTACGAGGTCATGCTGCGCGAGCATGTGGAATCGGGCGCGGACGTGACCGTGGGCTGCCTCACCGTCCCGCGCGCCGATGCGACCGCGTTCGGTGTGATGCACGTCGATGAAAATGACTTCATCACCTCGTTCCTCGAAAAGCCCGAGGATCCGCCGGGCATCCCGGGCGATCCCGAGCACGCGCTCGCCTCCATGGGCATCTACGTGTTCGAGACCGAGTTCCTCTTCGAACAGCTGCGGCGCGATGCCGCCGATCCTGATTCCAGGCGCGATTTCGGCGGCGACATCATCCCCTACATCGTCCGGCACGGAAAGGCGAAGGCGCACCGCTTTACCGCCTCGTGCATCCGCGCGGCCGAGGAGATCGAGGAATACTGGCGCGATGTCGGCACCGTGGATGCCTACTTCGAGGCCAATCTCGACCTTACCGACACCGTCCCCAAGCTCGACATGTACGACCGCGACTGGCCGATCTGGACCGACACCGTGGTCGCCGCACCGGCCAAGTTCGTCCACGACCAGGATGGGCGGCGCGGGCAGGCGATCTCCTCGCTCATCAGCCAGGACTGCATCGTCTCGGGCTCGCTCGCGCGCCGCTCGCTGCTCTTTACGGGCGTGAAGATGGGCAGCTGGTCCGAGGTTAATGAGGCGGTGATCCTCCCCTATTGCAACATCGGGCGCAACGCGCGGCTCAGCCGCGTGGTCATCGATTCGGGCGTGCGCATCCCTGAAGGCCTTGTCGTGGGCGAGGACCCCGAACTTGACGCGGTGCGCTTTCGCCGTACCGAAAAGGGCGTGTGCCTCATCACCAAGGCCATGATTGACCGGCTGGAGCTGTAACCTTGCCCGATATTCGTGTTCTCTCCGTTGCTTCGGAGGCGGTTCCGCTGGTCAAGACGGGCGGGCTCGCCGATGTCGTGGGCGCGCTTCCGGGCGCACTTGCGGACGAGGGCGTGGCGGTCACCACGTTGCTTCCGGGCTACCCTTCGGTGCTCAAGGCGCTGGGCCGCGCGCGCGCGGTCCACACCTGGCCGGACCTGTTCGGCGGCCCGGCGCGCCTCCTTGCCGGCAAGCTGGGCGCGCATCCGCTCTATGTCCTCGAAGCGCCAGACCTCTTCACGCGTGAGGGGCTTCCCTACGCGGACGCGGCGGGCAAGGACTGGCCCGACAACTGGCGCCGCTTCTGCGCACTGGGGCGCGCCGCGGCGGATATCGCGGGCGGCGCGGTGGTGGTGCGCGGCAAGGCGCAGCGCTTTGATCTGCTCCACGCCCATGACTGGCAAGGCGCGATGGCCGCGGCCTACACCCGCTATGCGCCCTTCGGCGGCGCGGCTGTGCCCAGCGTGGTCACGGTCCACAACATTGCCTTCCAGGGCCGCTTCGAGGCCGCGATCTTTCCCGAGACGGGCCTGCCGAGCCGGGCCTGGCACATGCAGGGCGTGGAATACTATGGCGGTTTCGGGATGCTCAAGGCCGGGCTGTTCTGCGCCGATGCGATCACCACCGTCAGCCCGACCTACGCGCGCGAGATCCGCAGTCCGCGCTTTGGCATGGGCCTTGAAGGCCTGATCGCCGAGCGCGGCAGCGCCGTGCACGGCATCCTCAACGGCATCGATGGAGAGCTGTGGAACCCGGCCCATGACGCTAGCCTTGCCGCGACCTACACCGCGCGCACATTGAGCCGAAAGACGATCAATAAGCGCGCGCTCGAGGCCGAGTTCGGTCTTGTCGAGGAGGACGGCCCGCTCTTCGTCGCGATTACCCGCCTCACCTGGCAGAAGGGCATGGACCTCCTGCCCGAAATGGCCGACCACCTCGTGGCCCAGGGCGCGCGGCTGGCGGTGCTGGGGTCGGGCGATGCCGACCTCGAAGCGCAGCTGCGCGCGGTGGCCGCGCGCCATCCGGGCCGCGTCGCGGTGCGCATCGGCTATGACGAGGCGCTCTCCCACCGCCTGCAGGCGGGCGGCGATGCGATCCTCATCCCTTCGCGGTTTGAGCCTTGCGGCCTGACCCAGCTCTATGGCCTCGCCTATGGCTGTGTCCCTGTGGTCGCCCGCACCGGGGGGCTGGCCGACACCGTTATCGACGCCAACCCGGCCGCGCTGGCCGCCGGTGTGGCGACAGGCATCCAGTTCGACGGTGTGGATGCCCAGAACGTGGCCGCGGCCATCGAACGCACGGTCGCGCTCTACGGCCAGAAGGACGACTGGCAGCGCCTTCAGAAGAACGGGATGAAGGCCGACTTCTCGTGGGGGGCGAGCGGGCGGGCCTACGCGCGGCTCTACAAGGACCTGATCGGATGACCCGGCTGGGCGCGCAGGTGCAAGGCGGGGCCACCCGTTTTGCGGTGCGCGCGCCCCGGGCCGAGCAGGTCTGGCTGTGCCTGTTCGATGATGCAGGCGCCGAAACGCGCCGCGCAATGCATCGCGAGGGAGAGGTCTGGACGCTGGAGTGTCCCGGCAATCTTTCCGGCGCGCTCTACGCCTACCGTGCGCAGGGAACCTGGGCACCTGAGGACGGGCTCTGGTTCGATCCGGCGAAATTGCTCGTGGACCCCTACGCCGTAGAGCTGGACCGGCGCTTCGTGCAGGACCCGGCGCTTGCCCGCTACGGGGAGGACACCGCCCACCTCGTGCCACGCGCGCGGGTCCCGGCACCGTACGAGCCCGTGGTGGTCGAGCCTGCGCTCCTGCGCCCCGGTGGGCTGGTCTACGAGGTCAACGTGCGCGGGTTCACGATGTGCCATCCCGAGGTGCCCGAGGCCATTCGCGGAACCGTGGCCGCGCTCGCGCACCCTTCCGTCCTTGCGCACTTGCGCAAGCTGGGTGTCGGCGCAGTGGAACTCATGCCCATCGTCGCCTGGATCGACGAGCGCCACTTGCCCCCACTCGGGCTGGTCAACGCCTGGGGCTACAATCCCGTCGCGATGATGGCGCTCGACCCTGGTCTGTGCCCCGGCGGCGTGGCCGAACTGCGCGCCACCGTCGCCACCTTGCGCGAACACGGCATCGGGGTGGTGCTCGACCTGGTCTTCAACCATTCGGGCGAAAGCGACCGCGAGGGCGGCGTGCTTTCGCTGCGCGGGCTCGACAACGCCGCCTATGCCCATGCGGGCGATGGCTCGCTCATCAACGATACCGGCTGCGGCAATACGCTCGACTTTGCGAACCCGGCGGTGCGCGCGCTCACCTGCGCGGCCTTGGGCCACTTCGTCGAACAGGCCGGTGTCGATGGCTTCCGCTTCGATCTCGCGCCCGTCCTCGCGCGTGGTCCCGGCTTCGCGTCCGATGCGCCCATCTTTGCCGAGATCGCCGCCGATCCGGTGCTGGCGGACCGGATACTCATCGCGGAGCCCTGGGACATTGGCCCTGGTGGCTACCAGCTTGGCCAGTTCCCCGAAAACTGGCTCGAATGGAACGACCGCTTTCGTGACGACGTGCGCCGCTTCTGGAAGGGCGAGGCGGGCGTGGGCGTGCTCGCGACGCGGCTGGCCGGATCGAGCGACGTGTTCGGGGAGAGTTCGCCGCAGCGCCCCTGCCGCTCGGTCAATTTCCTGGCCGCGCACGATGGCTTCACGCTGGCGGACACGGTGTCCTATGCCCAGCGCCACAACGCGGCGAATGGCGAGGACAACCGCGATGGCCACGGCGAGAACCACAGCTGCAACCACGGCGCCGAAGGGCCAAGCGGGGACCCTGCGATCCAGACGGCGCGGCGGCGCGATCTGAAGGCCATGCTCGCCACGCTGTTCGCCTCGACCGGGACGATCATGCTGACCGCGGGCGACGAGTTTGGTCGCAGCCAGCAGGGCAACAACAACGCCTATTGCCAGGACAATCCCATCGGCTGGGTCGATTGGTCCGCGCGCGATCGGGAACTGGAAGAGCATGTCGCCCATCTCTCTGCACTGCGCCGCGAAGCGCAGGATCTTCTGGCCGCACTCCCGCAGGAGACGCTCTGGCTGTCCGGACCGGACCGGCACATGACCGTGGCGGAATGGGAGGACCCGGCGCGGGGCGCGCTCCACCTCGTGAGGGCACAGTCACCCGGTGGCAGGGCCTTGCATCTGACCCTCGACAGAAACGCGCGTGAGGTATCCTTCGCGTGGAAAGACGCCTGACAGGGTGCCTCAGGCCGGGCACCGTCCCGGCTGGGACAGGCGGATCCGATAGTCGGCAGTGGCGGGTTTTGCGCCCGAAGCGCTGGCAACGATAATCTCGAGCCGGGCGCGTGTCTTACTGTGCAGGCGCCGCTTCAGATGAACGGGCGCGGTGACCGTGAAGGCCTCCAGCTCCTGCCCGCCCAGCCGTAGCTGCACATCAAGCGCGCCCGAGGTGGGGGTGAGTTCGAGGTCCAGTTCGATCCCGGTGTCGGGGGCGATGGCGATGCTCTGGACAAGGGCGCCGTCCTTGCGCCCGAAGGCGGGGCGCAGGCTTGTTCCGTCGAGCCGCACCCCGCGATGCGCGGCAAGGCTTAGGTACGGGGTCCAGGGCACACCGCGCCGCTCTTGCCCGGGCATAGCCGTGAGCGGTCTGTCGGCGCCATCGATCCGCGCCAGCCGCTTAAACGGGTCCCCGGTAGGCGCGTTGCCATGCCGGGGCGGATAGGCGAACTGCAAACGGCTGTCCGCAATCTGCGTCTGGCAACCCAGCGCGAAAGGCGGGCGCGTCTGCGGCTGGTCGGCAAGCAGGATCAGGGCGCGCGTTTCCGCCAGATTCAGCTCGTCGCGCGGAAGGGCGCGCCCTTGCGCGTCGAAGGCGCGAACCCCCGGTGCCGTGATGCGCAGTGTGCGCGGTGCGCCCCACAGAACCCAGGCGCGCGCCCCGAAGGCGGCGGCAAAGGCGAAGTCATCGATGGGCAGGCGGCGCACCGGTTTTCCGGCAAGATGCTCGCCCACGAAGCGGAAGGCTGCGCCGACAGGGGTGATCCGTCCCGCCCGATCGATGAGAGGCACCTGCCGGTCGCCGCGTGGGTTGAGCGGATACCAGTCGACCTCGCTCGCGCCGAGGCTGGCGAGAACCGCGAAGGTGCGCACCAGGTCGTCCGGTGCCTGGTCGGGGCGGGCGCTGGAAAATTCGGTGGCATGGAGGCTGCGCGTCCCCACGGCCGGGCTCTGGCACAGCAGGGCAAACTGCGCGGGCAACTGGTCAATAGGGGTGGTGTAGGGATGGAGGGCCAGCCCCTCTATCGCCTTGGTCCTGTCCTTTTCGAGCAGGGGCCAGAGGAAGCCGGCCGGAAGCGAGTGGGTGGCTCCGCCCAGCACCGTGATGTCGGGCCGTTCAGCCTTTACGGCCGCAGAGGCCGCGCGGACCATGGCCAGATGGTAGTCCGCGCGCTGGGGCAGGCCGTCTGCCTTGACCTTGCCTTTCACGAAGTTCGCGCCGTTGACCTCGTTGCCGATCTCCAGGGTGTCGATGGCCGGAAAGCGCTGCACTGCCGCAAGCGCGAAGAGGCCGAATGCGGCCAGAGCCTCGGAGCTATGCGGCGTGTCCCCGCTGTCGTAGAGCGGGTTCCCCCAATTGAGCGTGAGGGTCAGGTGCGCCCCGTGACGGGCAAGTTCGTCGGGATAGCGATTCCTTGCGCCCTCGAACCGGTAGCTGCCTCTGGTGCGCTCGATATCCTTCCAGCGAAGGCTGTCGCGAAAGCGGCTGACGCCCAGCCGGGTGGCGGCCTTGAGGGTTGCAGGGTTCCAGCCCTGCGCGAAATTGGACGCCGCGCCCAGCCGTGTGCCCGCCAAGTTCGGCGTCTGCGGCCTGCAAAACCCGGAGAGAGGCGCGGCAAAAGCATCCACGGCGAGGGTTGGGCACAGGCCAGCGACAAGCGTCAGAGGCCAGATCGGAAGGTGCCTTCGCAACATCGCGGAGCCTTAACGCGGCGGGGGGGCGAGGGCTTCCCGAATGGCGGCGGCAAGGGTTGCAATATCGGCCTCGGCCTCATCGAGCGTGGCCCGGCGGGCGGCGGGGGCAATGCCCTGTGCCAGGTGGTGGATCACACGTTCTGCCGCGGTGCCCGGAGAGGTGCGGGCGATATCGGCGAGGTTGTCGCTGCAATCGACCGAGGCGAGGAACGCGTCGAGCTTTGCATCCCAGGCGAGCGCGAGGAACGGAACCGCGCAGGAGTAGGCCGCGATGATCGCGTGCATGCGGAAGGCGACCAGAGCATCGAGGTCGGCAATGCAGGCGACCAGATCGCCCGGGTCTCGAATTTCGGGGAAGGCGACGCGTCGCGGCCCTTCGGCTAGCTCGAAGCGCAGGCGCAGACGTTCGACGGCGGCGCGGTCTTCCGGGCTGCCGTTGGAAAAGACGCTGAGGTGATATCCGCGCGCCAGCAGATCACGGCCGAGCGCGAGGTACCAGGCGTCGAGCGCCTCTTCGGTGAGCGTCTGGCCACCATGGTAGGCCACCGCGAGCGCGCTCATCACGTTGAGGCCGATCCGGGCCGGAGCCGAGGGGCCTATGTCGCGGACAGCCCGTTCCGGCACGCCATACTGACGTGCGGCGAGCAGCCCCGGATCGCGCACTACGCCAGCATCGAGGCCGAAGGCATCGCCGGCGAGGTCCTGCCAGAGTTCGCGTGAGCGGGCATCGCGCACCCACACCCGGCGCACCTGTCCGCAGCGCAGGGCCCGGTGAAGCCGCGCCCGGCCCTCCTTGCTCCAGCCGGGCGAGACACCCAGGCCGTAGAGGAAGATCGGCAGGTTGCGCCGGGCCGCGCTTTCGATGGCGAGCGCCAGCTTGGTGGGGAAGTTGAGATCCATGTCGGCGAGCAGGTTGCCGCCGCCGATCACCACCGCGTTGGCCTCTTCCAGCTGAGCGGCGTAGTGGGGTGCCCAGGTCCGCCGGGAGGCCAGGGCCAGCGGCAGGCGTACCGCTTCGCGCCGCAGCGGGGAGGGCAGGGCGTGGAGAAGCTGCAAGGCATGTGCGCGCGCAGCCGTGCCCCTGGAATAGGCGGTGCGGCCTGCAAGGTCGATGGAGCGCGCCTGGGCGGCACCGTGCCGGGCCAGGCCGCCCTCAAGGCACTCGCTGAGAAGTCCGTCCCCCAGATTCGGGCTGTACTTCACGTTGAAGATACGCACGACCGGGCCGTCCTGAAGAGAGGAGGCCGACGGCGGGGCCACGTCCATCGCGCAGGTCTGTGCAGTGCTCATATCCAAAGTGGTGCGGGAAACAGCGCAGGGCCACCAGTAGAACTACCGCCCTTTTGGACCCAATTTCGCATGGGCTCAGGAATGGCTTGGCACGGCGGGCAATCCGCCTGCGGGGGATCGCTCCGGTCCGGGAGGCGGCGATGTGACGGGGCAGAGAGCCTGTTCGTCCGGGGGCACAGGATCGACCGGAAGCGCCGCGCGGGCAAGTTCCTCCCCGACGCGGCGTATCACGCCCGACGAGGTGGGCAGGTATTCAAAGCGGCCCTGGCGTCCGGCAAGGACAATGCCCTGTTCCTCGATCCGGGCCAGAGTGTCCTGCAGGATGGCTTCGGTTCCCGGGCGATAGAGCGGGTAGCAATCCGGGACATGCTCGTGCCCTTCGAGGCGCAGGTCGCGGGCGAGGCCGACGGCGGACAGGTGGTCGCGAAAATCGGCGAAGACGTCCTGCGGGGCGTGTTCGCCTCCCGGGGGGAGCGTGCACTCGACGGCGAAGAATTCACGGGGCATCTGCGGTTCGGGGTAGATGCGCGAGTAGATCGTCGCGCGTTTCCAGCGCCCGCGCGTATCGAAGTTGAACAGCACGTTGCCCGTGTCGGGCGAGAGCTGGGCCGCCGAGACATAGAGCGTGGTCATGCCGAGCGAGGTCAGCCCGCTGGGCGCGCCGAAGAGGGCGCGGTGCAGGGTGTCGAGCGGGAGCGCCGAGACGACGGCGGTGGCCTCCAGAGAGCCGTGATCGGTTTCGATCCGGTAGGTGCCGTTGGACGCGGAGATGGTGCGCAGCGCGGTCGCGGTCCGGATGTCCACGCCCCTTTCGGCGAGGCGGTCGGTGATGGCGGCAAAGAGCGGGGCGTATCCCTCGCGCGGGCGCACGTGGAGGGCCGGACGGGGGCGGCCGGCCACCGAGCCCCGGCTGAGCAGAGCGCGCAAGGCAAGACGCGCCATTTCTCGGGGGCGCGTGGCTTTCTCGATGAAGGCCATGCGGTGAAGGAAGAAGGATTCGCTCACTTCCTCGGGCGGGACGTGGTGAAAGCGGGTGATGTAGCTGCGCAGGCCGGTCTGCGCGAAGAAGCGCTTTCCGAGGCGCTGGGTCGATATCGCGGCGAGGCTGCCATCGCGCCGCACCGCGCAGCGCGAGACGGCGAGGTCGATCAGGGCCGCGACCAGTTCGCGCGGAGCGCGGCGCAGGAACTCGCGCGGTTCGAGCGGGTAGTGCGCGAGCGTGCCGCCCGGCGCGATCCGGCGCTGGCGGCGGATGATCTGCGGGCACATCTCGCGAAGTCCGGGAGCCAGATTGAAAAGGCGCGCGCTGCTTTCATAGAAGATCGAGCCGACATCGAAGGTGTAGGGGCCGATGGAGCGGGAACGGTGGGTGCCGCCGCAGGCATCGCGCTCTTCGATCACGGTGACGCGCATGCCCGCCTTGCTGAGACTATCGGCTGCGCTGAGGCCAGCGATCCCGCCGCCCAGCACCACGACATGTTCCTGCAGGTGCGTACTTCGGGCCTTATCCATCGCAGCGGCGGAAAAGGGCGCTCAGGCGAAGGGACGAGGCGGCACGCAGCGAAATCCAGATCTCAGGCACCAGCATCGCCCCTATCCTCCTGTTCGGGCCCGCAGGCGCCTCCCTCCTGCCGTGGCTGTGGCGTGCAGCGTGCGATCCGGCCGAAGGGTGGTTGCGGGGCCTCTCCATGATCGGACGGGCGAGGGCGACGCTCAAGCCGCGAATGCTCCATTCCCGAGGCATAGGGCGCCCGGCTGCTCCGACACCATTCGAACCAGGGTGAATTTTCGTGCGCACGGGGGCGGGCAAGGCCCGATGGTGCGAAGCGCTTAGGGGGCGGGGCGGGCTGCGATCTCGTTGCGCGCGGTACCGAGGGGCTCTGCGCATGGCCGCGCGGACAAGGCCGAATGGCTCGACCCCGCATCTGGCGAAAGGACACGCCATCGTCCCCCGGGATATCCGGGGACGCCCTGAAGGGCGGCTTGCACATTCATGTCGGGAGGGCCTTGGCCCGGTTGCCGTGTGGCCCCTGAGGGCCGTGGCGGAGACGGAGGGATTCGAACCCTCGGTACCCTGATAGAGTACGGTTCCTTAGCAGGGAACTGGTTTCAGCCACTCACCCACGTCTCCGCAGCGGCTAGGGGAGCGCCTATAGCCATGGTCATCCGGGGCCGCAAGGGGCCATCGCGCGGTTTTTTCAATTCCTTGCGCAATTGGGGAAAATAGCGGGGCAGGGGATTTCGGCTGACCGCAAAAGCAGGTTGTCTGGCCGCCCGTTCATTGCGAGGTCAGGCGCACTCGATTCTTTATGGGCGTGTAATCATGGCACCGCGTGCAGGGGGCATGCGGAGCAAAGGCATTTGGCGCAAAGGGCACCCCAGGCCCGGGAGGAACAAGCACGTGCGCAAGCAAACCACACAGCGGGCCGGTATCGGAAAGAGCCTCGTGGCTCTCGTCGCGGCAACGGCGATGGCTGTGCTGGGCCCGGCGAGCACCGCCTCGGCCCAGATCCAGACGGTCGATCCGGACACTGCCATCGACGGTGACCTGCAGGGAGGGACCACCCGCTATCCTGCACCGCAGGGCACGGCTTCGGCATCGGGGGCCCCGACGGCCCCGGCAAGCCAGACCTATCCGCGTCCCGGCGAACTGCCCGCCACCGATGGCGACTATCCGGCCGGGACCTACTCGTCCAATCAGGGCGTTGGCGATCAGGGCATGGGCGAACAGGACATGGGCAGCGCCGGGAACGGTACGCCGCTCGGCACGCCGATGACTTCGCCGGTCCCCGCGCCCACGGCCTCTTCGCCGGGCAGCGTGTCGGACTGGAATACGCAGGATTTTGCCGGGAACGCGGCAGGTTCCGGGCAGAACGGCACGACCTATCACGAGGATGACCTGATCGGCGCGGCCGAAGGCGTCTTCGGCAAGGGCGCGCAGGGGCTTGCGGATGTCATCCGCGACCTCCTGAAAAAGCAGGGCGAACCGAACGGGTACATCGTCGGGCGTGAAGGCGGCGCGGCCCTCGCGATCGGCCTGCGCTATGGATCGGGCACCTTGTACCACAAGGTCGAAGGCCAGCGTCCGGTCTACTGGACGGGCCCCTCGATCGGCTTCGATGCGGGCGCCAACGCGGCGAGCACCTTCGTGCTGGTCTACAACCTCTACGACACCGAGGACCTCTACAAGCGCTTTGGCGCGGGCGAGGGGCAGGCCTACCTCATCGGCGGCTTCAACGTCTCGTACCTGCGGCGCGGAGACGTTGTCCTGATCCCCGTGCGCGCGGGTGCGGGTCTGCGCCTTGGCGCCAACATCGGCTACATGAAGTTCTCCGAAAAGCAGCGCTGGCTGCCGTTCTGATCGCGCGTCCCTCGCGCAACGATTGAAATGCGAGCGCGCCTCCTGTCCGGGGGGCGCGTTTCGTTTTCGGGCACCTTTGCGTTTCTTGGTGTCGCAATTGTTGCATTAGGCTGTTGCGCGCCAACCGCGTCCGGAGTAAGTGCCGCCCGCCATGCTTAGCAACCTTCAACAACAGCCCGCCGACGCGCTTCTTGCGCTGATCAAGCTCCACAACGACGACCCGCGCGCCGACAAGATCGATCTTGGCGTGGGCGTCTACCGTACCGGTGACGGGGAAACCCCGGTCTTCGGCGCGATCAAGGCCGCCGAGAAGAAACTCGTCGAGACCCAGGACTCGAAGGCCTACCTCGGCCCCGAGGGTGACATGGGCTTCGTGGCCGCGCTGATGCCCTACGTCTTCGGCAAGGAAGACCCGGACATGGGTGGCCGTATCGAGGGCATGCAGACGCCCGGCGGCACCGGCTCGCTGCGTCTCGCGCTTGCCATGGTGCAGCGCGCGGGCGCCAAGCGCATCATCGTGGGCAAGCCCAGCTGGCCCAACCACGCGCAGATCTGCAAGGACCTCGGCCTCGAGGTCGTCGAGTTCAACCACGCCGGTGAAGACGGCAAGGTGGACATGGACGCGCTGCGCGCCGCGATTGCGGCGGGCACCGAGGGTGACGCCATGCTGCTGCACGGCTGCTGCCACAACCCGACCGGCATCGACTACACCCACGCCAACTGGGACGAGATCGCGGGTCTTCTGGCCAAGAGCCCGATCATGCCGATCCTTGACCTTGCCTACCAGGGCCTCGGCCTTGGCATGGAAGAGGACGCCTACGGCCTGCGCGCGGTTCTTGCCGCCGTGCCCGAAGCGCTGATCTGCTACTCGTGCGACAAGAACTTCGGTCTCTACCGCGACCGCGTCGGTGCGCTCTACGCCATGGCCAAGGACCCGGCGGATCTCACCAAGATCATGTCGAACGGCCACAGCCTGGCGCGCGCCAACTGGTCGCAGCCGCCAGATCACGGCGGTGCGGCGGTGCGCCTGGTGCTCGAAGACGAAGCGCTGACCGCGCAGTGGCTCGCCGAACTCGACGAGATGCGCGAGCGCATGCGCTGGGTGCGTGACAAGCTGGCCGCGGCCGGTGTCACCGGCGGTGTCGATCTTTCGCCCATCGGTATCCAGAACGGCCTGTTCTCGATCATTCCCTTCACCCCCGAGCAGGTGCAGGAAATGCGCAAGGGCCACGGCATCTACTTCGCCGGTTCGGGCCGCATCAACGTGGCCGGTCTCACCACCGGCAACATCGACAAGTTCATTGCCGCCGTGGCGGAAGTGACCGCCTGATGCCTCTTGAGCGTCAGCCGGTCCTTGATGGGGGCCGGCTGACGCTCCGGCCTCTGTGCGAGGCCGCCCCTTGCGCCTTTGGCAAGGTGGCACGTGATCGCGCCGTAACGGCGGGACACCTCTCCCCAAATCGCTGGCGCAAATCGCAGCCGCGCGCCGGTGTGCGAGAGGCGCCTGGCCTCGGGGACACCCCATGAACATTGCGATTCTGACCTTCGAGGGCTTCAACGAGCTCGATTCGTTCATCGCCTCGGCCCTGCTCAACCGGATGAAGGCCAAGGGCTGGTCGGCGCAGATCACCTGCCCGAGCGCGGAAGTGACTTCGATGAACGGGGTGACCGTGCGCGCCCAGCAGCCGCTCGCCTTCGCGCGCGAGGCGGACGCGGTGCTGATCGGCAGCGGTATCTACACCCGCGAAATCGCGCAGGATCACGCGATCCTGAAGCAGTTGCAGCTCGATCCCGCGCGCCAGCTGATCGGGGCTCAGTGTTCGGGCACGCTGCTGCTGGCGCGCCTCGGCCTCATCGGCGATCTTCCCGCCTGCACTGACCTCACGACGAAGCCCTGGGTGGTGGAGGCCGGTGTCGAGGTGCGTGACGCACCTTTCATCGCCCATGGCCATGTCGCGACGGCGGGCGGGTGCCTGGCCTCGCAGTATCTTGCGGCCTGGATGATCGCGAAGGGGAGCGGGGAGGCGGACGCGCGTGAGGCGATCCACTACGTTGCGCCCGTGGGCGAGAAAGAGCGCACGGTGCGCCAGGCGATGGACGTGATCGGGCCCTACCTTCGCTGAAGGCGCACAAGCCCGCGGACGGTCAGTTGCGCAGCGACTGCATGCGCTGGAGATAGCGCGCCAGCACGTCGATCTCGAGGTTGACTGCATCGCCCGGCGAAAGCTCGCCGATGGTGGTGACTTCGGCGGTGTGCGGGATGATGTTGAGCATGAAGTGGCAGGTGCCATCCGCCTGATCGTCCACGGTGTTGACGGTGAGCGATACCCCGTCGAGCGTGATCGAGCCCTTGGGGGCAAGGTAGGGGGCCAGCTCTTTGCTCGCCGCAATCACGAACTGCTTCGAATCGCCCACCGGCGTGATGCTGACGACCGAGCCGACGCCGTCGACGTGGCCGGTGACGATGTGCCCGCCCAGTTCATCGCCCAGCTTCAGCGCGGGTTCGAGATTGAGCTGCGCGCCTTCCTCCCAGTGGCCGGGCGCGGTGCGCGCGATGGTCTCCCCCGAGATGTCGACCGCGAACCAGGCATCGCCCGCAGCGCCGCCCTTGTCGACCACGGTCAGGCACACGCCCGAGCAGGCGATCGAGGCGCCGATGGCGATCGTTGCGGGGTCGAAGGGGCAGGCGATCACCGCGTGCAGGTCGCCATCGTGGCGCGCGTCGCGCAGGGTACCGATGGCGGTGACGATTCCGGTGAACATGCGGGCAGGGTCCCTTGGTGATTGGTGCTCAGCGCGCGCTGTAGACTTCGAGGGTGTCGCTGCCAAGGGTCCGGCGTTCGACCAGCGACCATCGGCCATGCGCCTGGGAAAGGGCGGTAAGGCCGTAGTCGCCAAGTCCCGGCCGTCCGCCGACAAGGATGGGCGCACGGTAGATGAGCAGGCGGTCGACCAGCCCGGCTTTGAGGAACGCGGCAGCCGCGCCTGCGCCGCCCTCGACGAAGAGGTACTGGATGCCCTCCATGTCGCGGATCGCGTCGGGGGCGGGCAGGGCGTTCCACCCCTGCGGTACTGCGCCACGCGTCAGGACCCAGCGTTCGGGGCTGCGCTCTTCCAGACCGGGGAGGCGCACGTCGAGGCGCGGGGCGTCGGCGCGCAGCGTGCCGCCGCCCACAACGATCGCGTCGCTCTTCGCGCGCAGGGCGTGGGTGTGGGCGCGCGCTTCGGCCCCGGTGATCCACTGGCTTTCGCCGCTTGCCATCGCGATGCAGCCATCGAGCGAGAGCGCGAGCTTGAGCGTAACCTGCGGGCGCCCCTGCGTGCGCTGGAGGAGATAGCCGGCAAGGCTCTCCTCGCAGGCGGGCGAGCGCAGATATTCGGCCGCGATCCCGGCGGCGCGGATGCGGGCAAGTCCGGCACCGCTGGTGCGCGGGTCAGGGTCCATGCAGCCGATGACCACGCGGGCGGGCTGCGCCGCGCAGATCAGGTCGGCGCAGGAGGGGCCGCGCGGCGACTGGTGCGCGCAGGGCTCCAGCGTGACGTAGAGGGTTGCGCCGCGCGCGCCCTCTCCGGCCAGGCCGAGCGCAACCGCCTCGGCGTGCGGGCGTCCGCCGTTTTGCGTCCACCCGCGCGCGAGGACGCGCCCGTCCTTGAC
>NZ_JALHAT010000061.1:0-21409 GCF_022818885.1 Novosphingobium mangrovi
CTGCGCTTCGGCGGCCTGAACCTGCGCGGCGGCCGTGGCCACTTGCTCCACGCGCGGCCCCTTACGCGCGAGCGCCAGCGCCTGTCCGGCTTCCTCAGCGCGCGCCGCCGCGGCCTCGGCCGCGCTCTTTGCCGCATCGAGATCGTGGGTACTGACCGCCCGGCCCTCGGTCGCGGCGCTGGCCTGCTGCATTCGGGCAAGGTCCTGGCGGGTCCGCTCAGCGTCAGCCTGCGCCGCGCGCACAGCCTCACGGGCCTGAGCGATTTCTTCGGGGCGCGAGCCGTTGCGCAATTGCTCGAGTTGCGCGCGGCGGGCCGCCAGTTCCGCCTCGGCCTGCCGCACCTGCAACGCGAGCGTCTCGGTATCGAGCCGGGCGACGACATCTCCGGCGGCCACCGTATCCCCCTCCTCAACCGTCAGCTCGGTAAGGCGCCCAGCCTCCTCGAAGGCCAGCGAGACTTGACGGACATCAACATTGCCATGCAATTCGAGGACGCCGTCCCCGTCATCACCCCGCCCCAGGAACCAGAAGAGAGTGAGCGCCAGAAGGACAAGCGCCAGCAGCGCGGCTCCGACCGATTTCTTCATGCCCCTTACGAACCCCCGAGTCGTTTCCGCACCGCAATCCGACAGGAAGACTGCCACCACCGAGCCCCTAAGAAAACCGCGCGAGATCAAATTGGACGAATGTCTTTGCAGCCCGATTGCACTGCAACACGCCCGACCCCATCGGGGACAGGCCATCTGCCGCTTGGGAAATCGGCCCGGTCCTGCTACGCGGCCCGCCATGCTGACGATCCGCGACATCACCGTGCGCCTTGGGGGCCGCACCATCCTCGACCAGGCCAGTGCGACCATTCCCAATGGGGGCAAGGTCGGCCTCATCGGCCGCAATGGCGCGGGCAAATCGACGCTGGTCAAGACCGTGATCGGCGAGCTCGAACCCGATGGCGGTTCGGTCGATCTGCCGCGCCGCGCGCGCCTTGGCTACATTGCACAGGAAGCGCCCAGCGGGACCAAGACCCCGTTCGAGGCGGTGCTGGACGGCGACACCGAACGCACCCAGCTGCTCGCCGAAGCCGAGACCTGCACCGACCCCAATCGCCTGGGCGATGTCCACGAGCGCCTGATCGCGATCGACGCCTACTCGGCCCCCGCCCGCGCGGCGCGCATCCTCGTCGGCCTCGGCTTCGACGAGGAAATGCAGGGCCAACCGCTGGACAGCTTCTCGGGCGGGTGGAAGATGCGCGTCGCGCTGGCCGCGCTGCTCTTCTCCCAGCCCGACGTGCTGCTGCTCGACGAGCCTTCGAACCACCTCGATATCGAAGCAACGCTGTGGCTGGAAAGCTTCCTCTCCAGCTATCCCGGCACGCTGATCGTCATCAGCCACGAGCGCAGCCTCCTCAACCGCGTGGTCGACCACATCTGCCACCTGCAGAACGGCAAGCTCACACTCTATCCTGGCACCTACGACAGCTTCGAGCGCCTGCGCGCCGAGCGCGCGGCACAGGCCGAAGCCGCCAAGGCCAGCCAGGAAGCCCAGCGCAAGAAGCTGGCGGATTACGTCGCGCGCAACTCTGCGCGCGCCTCGACCGCCAAGCAGGCCCAGTCGCGCGCGAAGATGCTGGCCAAGATGCAGCCGATCGCGACACTCGCCGAAGATCCCTCGATGCGCTTCGAGTTTCCGAGCCCCGACGAACTGCGCCCGCCGCTGGTCACACTCGACAAGGCGGCCGTGGGGTACGAGGAGGGCAAGCCGATCCTGCGCCGGCTCAACCTGCGCATCGATCCCGACGACCGCATCGCTCTTCTGGGCCGCAACGGCAACGGCAAGACGACGCTCGCGCGCCTGATCGCACGCCAGCTCGAGCCGATGGAAGGCGAAACCAATTTCTCGCCGCGCATCCGCATCGGCTACTTCACCCAGTATCAGGTCGAGGAACTGCCCGAAGGTTCGACCCCGCTCGAACTGATGACGCGGGCCATGCCCGACAAGCCGCCGCAGGCCGTGCGCAACCAGCTTGGCCGCTTCGGCTTCTCGGGCGACCGGGCGACTTCGGACACGCACACCATGTCGGGCGGTGAACGGGCGCGCCTGGCGCTGGCCCTCGTCACGCGCGATGCGCCGCACATGCTCATCCTCGACGAGCCGACCAACCACCTCGACGTCGACGCGCGCGAGGCGCTGGTCCAGGCGCTCAACGCCTATGAAGGTGCGGTCATCCTCGTCAGCCACGACCGCCACATGGTGGAACTCGCCGCCGACCGGCTCGTCCTCGTCGATAAGGGTGAGGCCCGGGCCTACGACGGTTCGATGGACGATTACATCGACTTCGTCCTGGGACGGAACCAACCCAAGGCTGAGGAACCGCAGCGCGCAAACGAAGCCAAGTCCGCCCGCAAGTCCGGCGCAGTCGCGCGCGAGGAGCTGAAGGCGCTGCGCCGCAAGGTGACCGAGGCCGAGACCGCGATGAAGCGCCTCCAGACCCGGCTCGCCGCACTCGACGCAGCCTTGGTCGATCCCGCGAGCGCCAAGGGCGACCTCAAGGGCCTGGGCCTCGGCGCTATCGGGCAGAAGCACACCGAAGTGAGCGAAGCGCTGGACGAAGCCGAGATGACCTGGCTCGAAGCCAGCGAAGCGCTCGACGAGGTCATGGGGAACGGGTGAGGCCTGTAAACCCTAGGCGGGTGCGGACAGCCGCGAACACCAGTAAGCATATAGAAATAAAGAAGGAAGTTCCGAGGGCCATCGCCCTCGGGCTCCCCAAACTGTCGAGCTCACCGTCCGCACGCGACCGCCGCGGAGAATGGTGAGGTCGCCAATTTCGGGGTCAAGGGGTAATAACCCCTTGAAAAATAGACTTCCTATTCCCGCACAGGTCTACTCACTGATCATCACGCCTGCCTTAAAGTGTCCTGGATCAAGGCGCTGAAAACGCAAGCTTACCAGCGTTAGACATAGGCCTGTCCGACGCTAGCCAACGAAAAAGGGCCGGACACGTGGTCCAGCCCACTTCTTTTCCTCAAGTGCGCGCGGCGGCGATCAGCCCCGGCGGCTCTTGCCCTTCGGACCACCACCGTGGCCACCATGGCTCGAGGCGCCGCGGTGCGGGCCTTCGCGGCGCGGGCCATCGCGGCGCGGCGGCTTGCCACCGTTGAACGGACGAGCCTTTCGCGGCGGACCATCGTTGCCACCACGCGGACCACCGCGGAAACCACCAGGGCGTCCCGGCGGCGGGGCGGCCGAGCGCTCGAAACGGATGGCCTTCTCGAAGTCGTCGTCGTCCGAACCGGCGGTCTTCTCGACGGTCTGGGCGAAGCGATCGGCCATCGCGGCCGGAATCTCGATGAAGGTCTCGTGCACGAGAATGCGGATCTGGCCGATGACATCGCTCGACACGTGGCCACGGCGGCACACGACAGGCAGCACCCAGCGCGGCTCAGCCTGGTCCTTGCGGCCGATATTCATACGGAACCACACGGCATCTTCGAAGCCTTCGCCGCGCTTGCCACGGCCCGGCTTCTCGACCTTGCCAAGGAGTTCCTCGGGCTGGGGCATCGTTTCGCGCTGCGCGGCGACGAGAGCCGCGGCGAGGTCTTCGGCCGGGACCTTCTCCATGAGGGCACGGGCGATCTCGCGGTCATCCTCGGTAATCTCGCGCGGCGCGGTCAGCGCATCAATAATGCGCTCACGATCCTTGGCGCGGATGACCTCGGGACCGGGAACCTCAGTCCACTCGGCCGGGATTTTCGCGTCACGCAGCATGTATTCGACGCGGCGACGGCGCGAATGCGGCACGAGCAGGACAGCGGTGCCCTTCTTGCCCGCACGGCCGGTACGGCCCGAACGATGCTGAAGCGTCTCGGCATCGCGCGGGATCTCGACGTGGACGACGAGCGTCAGCGTAGGAAGGTCGATACCGCGCGCGGCAACGTCGGTCGCAACACACACACGCGCGCGCTTGCCGCGCAGCGCCTGGAGCGCGTTGTTACGCTCGTTCTGCGAGTGCTCGCCCGAAAGCGCCACGGCGGAAAAGCCGCGCTCGACCAGCTGCGCGTGCAGGTGCTTCACCTTGTCGCGCGTCGCGCAGAACAGGATCGCGGTCTCGGCTTCGTGGAAGCGCAGGATGTTGATCGCCGCGTTCTCGACGTCCGAAGGAGACACCGTCACCGCCTGGTAGGCAATGTCGCCATGGCCGCGGCTTTCGCCCACGGTCGAAATGCGCAGCGCGTTGTTCTGGTACTGGCGAGCCAGCTGCTCGATACCGCGCGGCATGGTCGCCGAGAAAAGCAGCGTACGGCGCTCGGCCGGGGTCGCGTCGAGGAGCTTCTCGAGGTCTTCGCGAAAGCCCATGTCGAGCATCTCGTCGGCCTCGTCGAGGACAGCGACGCGCAGCTCGGAGAGGTCGAGCTTGCCACGTTCGAGGTGGTCGCGCAGACGGCCGGGGGTGCCCACGACGATCGCGGCGCCCTTCTCCAGCTTCTTGCGCTCGGCCACCGGGTCCATGCCGCCCACGCACGTCACGATACGCGCGTTGGTGGGGGCGTAGAGCCAGCTCAGTTCGCGGCTGACCTGAAGTGCCAGTTCGCGGGTCGGGGCGATGACCAGTGCGAGCGGCGTGCGCGCATAGGGCAGGTCCTCGGCTGCGAGCATCTGCTCGGCCATGGCGAGGCCGAACGCCACCGTCTTGCCCGAGCCCGTCTGCGCCGAGACGAGAAGGTCGCGGCCTTCCGCTTCCCCTTCGCAGACAGCCTCCTGCACGGCGGTCAGCTTTTCATAGCCCTGGCCGGTCAGCGCGGCTGCAAGAGGTTCGGGGAGGTGTTCAAAATTGGAAGGCATCAACGGTTCATGCCGCCAAAAAGCGGCCTCTCGGTCAGGGGGATTCGGGAAGCTGGCCCGCACATCGGGCAAACAGTCGGCGCCCCCATAGACGAAAGCGCGCCACAATGCGCGCCCCAATTTCGTTTTCGGGCGATTTTTTATCGGGTCTGTCCCGTTCCGCGCCGGGCCGGCTACCGGAAATGAACCGCATGGTCCTCCGTATCGAAGGGAGAAGGAGCCCCCCGTCGCCCTTTACACCACGACATTTCAGGAACTTGGCTCCAGCCGCACCGCCATGCCGCCACCGGGCGCCATCCACATGTCGAGGCTATCGCCTCTGGTCACCGTTTGCGTATCGTAGGCAATGAAATGGCGCGTTCCGTCCAGATACGTCGCGCCTTCGCCGTCCTTCCAGATCGTTGCCGTGTAGTTCGTGCCCGGGGCGAGGAAGTCGAAGCTGACGCGCACCGTGCGCGGTGTCGCATCATTGACCCCGCCTACGAACCAGCGCGCGCTCTTGCGATCCTTGCGGGCAAAGACCGCGTAATCGCCCACTTCGCCTGCGAGGAGATGGCTCTCCGCCCAGTCGGTCGGCACGCTGGAGATGAAGTCCATCTCGCGCGGGTGCTTCTCCAGTTCCTCGATGAAGTCCGCCGCCATCTGGATGGGCGAATAGAGCGTAACGTAGAGCCCGAGTTGCTTGGCCAGCGTGGAAGCGAGCGGCACACCCTCGGCGCCGGTCAGGCTTAGAATGCCCGGGGTGAAGTCCATCGGCCCGGACAACATGCGGGTGTAGACCAGCGTGGGCTCGTGATCGGGGCCGTTGGCGTAGGCACCCCAGGCGTTGTATTCCATGCCGCGCGCGCCCTCGCGCGAGACCCAGTTGGGCCAGGTGCGGCGAAGTCCGGTATCCTTGATCGGCTCGTGCGTGTTGACGGCCACATGGTGCTTTGCCGCCACCTTCACCACGTCGAGGTAGTGGTTCGCCATGCGCTGGCCGTCGTGCCAGGCGGTGCGCACCGCGCCGGGCGCCTCGCCATAACGGTCGGTGTCGGCGATGATCCCGCCTGCATCGGTCACGTAGCCGGTCTTCACGACATCGACGCCCAGCCGCTCGTAAAGCGCCATCGCATCGTCGAGCTGGGCTTCGTAGTTGGCGATGTTCCCGCCCGTCTCGTGGTGCCCGATGAGGCGCACGCCCTTGCTGCGGGCATAGGATGTCACTGCGTCGAGATCGAAGTCGGGCACGGCCTTGGTAAAGCTGAAGTCCTGCCCGTGGCCGAGCCAATTGCCGTTCCAGCCCTCGTCCCATCCCTCGACAAGGACACCGCGAAACCCGTTGTCGGCGGCAAAGTCGATATAGGCTTTCGTCCGCGCCGTGGTCGCACCATGCCGCGGCCCCTCGCCCCAAGTCCAGTCGCCCCGGATCATGCCCCACCAGATGCCGATGTACCGTCCCGGCTCAAACCAGCTGACGTCGCCGAGTTTGTTGGGTTCATTGAGGTTGAGTTCCAGGTCGTTCTCGACAAGGCCCGCCGCATCCTCGGCAATGCGGATCGTACGCCAAGGCGTTGCGAAGGGAAGATCGCGCACGACGGCGGGGCCATTGGCGGACGGGGCAAGTTCGGTCCGGAAGGTCTGCCCATCGGCCCGGCGTAGGCGATAGCCCGCGTAATCGACGAGGGCCGCCTCGTGAAACGAGAGGTGCGTGCCGTCCTCCAGCTTCATCGTGATCGGCGTGTGCGCCGTGGAAACCGCGTCGATGGCGGTGTGCTGGTAGACCTGCTCGTAGCGGTTCCATTCCCCGCCCGCGATCCACCAGGCCTCGCCCTTGGGCGCGATGGTGAAGCCCGTCGCTTCCTCGGCGATGCGCATGGTCTTGAGCGCGGGCTGCTCGGGCAGTTCGTAGCGAAAGCCGATGCCGTCATTGAAGAGGCGGAAGCGCACGTTCATCCGACGTGCGCCGTCTTCCTGCGCCTGCACGAAGCGCACCAGCACCTCGTTGTGCCGGTCGTGGACGAAACGGCGCTCGCCCCAGGGCTGCTCCCAGGTCTCTTCGCCCTGTGCCTTCTCGCTGCCCGCGATCGAGAAGCCGCGCACCATGGGAAGAGCGTCGGCCAGGATGAAGCCCAGCCGACTGGGCGCGACGAGGAGCTTGCCCTTGCGTGAGAGCGTCCATTCCGGCCGGGCATCGTTGTCGATCCTCACCCGAAGGACCAGGCTTCCATCGGGCGAGCTCGCCGAAACTTCCATGGGCTCAGACGCGCTCGCGCCTGTCCCATGGAAGGTGGCAAGGACCAGTCCGGCGGCGGCCAGAAGGCGCAGCGGTTTCATCGTTATCTCTCTCCCTCTTCGATCCAGATCGCCGCGTGCGGGGGCAGTTCGTCAAGACGCCCCTCCCCCGTCCATTGGGCGGCGTCGAAATTCGTATGCGCAAGCAGATGGCCGGGGGCGGTCAGGCCTTCAGGCCAAGGTTGCGCGGCTTCGCTGAAGTTGAACACCGCGAGCACGCTCTGGCTCTTGGAGCTACGGCGCAAAACCAGCCGGTGCGCATCGGCCAGCAGCACGGCGCACGTCCCTTCGCGCAAAGCGGGCGAGACCTTGCGGATTTTTTGCAAGTCCGCGGTCAGGTTGAGCTGTGAGGCCGGATCGGCCTCTTGCCCATCGACTGCCCGCGCGAGGTTCTGCCCACTCAGGGGCAACCACGGGTATCCGCCTTGCGTGAAGCCCCCCTGCGCATCGCCCCCGACCCACGGCAGGGGCGTGCGCACTCCGTCGCGCGACAGGGTCAGCGGCCAGTTGGCGATGGCCTCCGGGTCCTGCAGCAAGTCGAAGGGGACCTCATCCTGGAGGAGCCCGAGTTCCTCGCCCTGGTAGAGGATGAGATTGCCGCGCAGCGCGAAGAACAGCATCGCCTTCATGCGGGCGAAGGCGGGGCGCGTGTCCTCATCGGCGCACCAGCGCGAGAGGGCGCGCGGCGCGTCGTGGTTCTCGAAGGCCCAGCTCGGCCAGCCAGCGACCTCCGGCCCGTCCCAGGCATCGAGCGCCCGCTGGACGAGCGCCGGGGTAAGCGCCGGCGCGTAGAGAAAGTCGAAGCCGTAGGCACTATCAAGGCGCTCAGGGCCGCGCGTGAATTCCTGCATCTCAGCCAGCGCGTTGCGCCCGCCCACTTCGGCGAGCGAGAAGGTGCCCGGATAGCTGGCAATCAGCGCCTGCAACCGTTCGATGAACTGCGGGATATCGGGGTGTGACTGGTTGTAGGTCTGGAGCTGGAAATCGAAGGGCCGTGTGCGCACCTCGCCGGTGTCGGGCGCGGGCGGATTGTCGCGCAGCAGCGGATCGTGCATCGTGAAGTTGAGCGCATCGATCCGAAAGCCCGCGACGCCCCGCTCCAGCCAGAAGCGCGCCACATCCAGCAGCGCTTCCTGCACCTTGGGATTATGGACGTTGAGCTGGGGCTGCTCCTTCAGGAAATTGTGCAGGTAGTACTGCCCGCGACGCGCGTCCCAGCACCAGGCCGGACCGCCGAAGACGGACTGCCAGTTGTTGGGCGGAGAACCGTCGGGCTTGGGGTCTGCCCAGACGTACCAGTCGGCATGCGAGTTGCGGCGCGACGCGCGGCTCTCCACGAACCAGGGATGCGCATCGGAGGTATGCGCGTAGACCTGATCGACGATGACCTTGAGGCCCAGCTCTGTGGCGCGCGCGACCAGGGCATCGAAATCCGCGAGCGTCCCGAAGATCGGATCGACGTCGCAATAGTCGGCGATGTCATAGCCGAAGTCCGCCATGGGCGAGGTGTAGAACGGGGAAATCCAGATCCCTTCGACACCCAGGCGCGCCACGTGATCGAGGCGCTGCGTGATGCCCGCCAGGTCCCCCACGCCATCGCCGTTGCTGTCCATGAAGCTGCGCGGGTAGATCTGGTAGATCGTCGCACCGTGCCACCAGGCACCGGCTTCGCGGTCGGTTTGCTTTGCCACAGGGGTCGTCATGCTGCGCAGTATCCCTTTTCGCATCTCGCCGTGCGTCGAAGTCCGCCAGGAACTAGCGCAGGGCCTCGCACAGGGCGAAGCCGAAGGGCGCCAGCGTGATGGGAAGACTTCCCGCTGCAATCGATTTTGTAGCGCAGCCGTGGCCCGCGACCTCGCGGAACTGCACTGAGTTTGGATCGACTGCGACCATAGCCTCTAAAGCCTGTCCCGAGGTGTTGAAAACCATAACAATTTCATGGCTATCGCGCGGATCGAAACGCGAGAGCGCGAAGAGCCCGGGTGCAGTCTCGGACGCAGCCCGCAGCCGTGTCGCGCCGCTCTGCAGCGCCGGTGTGCGCGCACGCAGCTGCGCCAGCTGCGAAATGACGCGATAGAGTGGATGCGTCGTATCGAAATTGGCCTCAGCGCTCGTCGCATCGGAGCCCAGCAGGTCCTGCGTGTTGAACGCTGTGACCTGCGAGGCGAACATGTCCTGACGCGCCTCCTTGTCACCGCCAGTGCCGACAAAGCCCTGCTCGTCGCCTGCATAGATCGTGGGTACGCCGCGCAAGCTCAGCAGCAGCGCGTGGGCGAGCTTCACCCGCGCGAGAAGCTCTTCGCGCGATATGCCGGGGTTCGCCTTCTCCAGAAGCATCGCGATCCGGCCCGCATCGTGGTTACCCAGGAACGTGGGCAGGCGGTTGGCCGCCGAGGCTCCCCCCGCGTACAGCGTATCGTCCATCGGCATCCTGGCCAGCTCGGCCTGGCCGCCACCTGCCGAAAGAGCATGAATCACCGCGTACATCAGGCCGAAATCGAGCACGGCGGGAAATTGGGCCGCATGTGTCCAGGACGCAAGCAGAGCCGGATCGTAGCGCTCGGTCGCGACTTCGCCGAAGATGTGGAAGTTGGGAATGCCCGCCTGTCGTGCGCGCTCCTCCATGGCGGGGACGAAAGCCTGCCAGAACTCGGCGTTCACGTGCCGGGCGGTATCGATCCGGAAGCCGTCGATGCCATAGCGCTCTATCCAGGCGCCGTAGATCTCGATCATCCCCTCGACAACGCGCGGATGTTCGGTCGCGAGGTCATCGAGGCCGATGAAATCGCCGTACTGCGCGCTCTCCCCGGTCCAGTCGGTATCGCCCCGGTTGTGGTAGTAGATCGGATCGTTGAGCCACTTCGGGGTCTTCGCCGCGCGTTCGCTCTCGGGCACGCGCGGGGCATAGGCAAAGCCGGGATCGGTCAGCTTCGCCCAGTTGGCAGGTGCCCGATCGTGGTCTCCGGCAAAGCCCGGGTTGATCGGCGTCCCCCGAGCTGCACCTCGGGTCGAGAAGGGATAGGCCGCCTTGCTGCGGTAGGCATAACCACTCTCATCGCCATCGGCATAGGTAATGACGTCGGCCGTGTGGTTGATGATGATGTCCATGTAGACCTTCATGCCGCGCGCGTGGGCGGCGTTCACGAAGGCGGCGAACTCGGCCTCGGTGCCAAGGTGTGGGTCGACCGTGGTGAAGTCGGTGATCCAGTAGCCGTGATAGCCGGCACTCTCCTGGCCTGAGGCGCCTTGCACCGGCTTGTTGCGAAAGACCGGGCCAACCCAGATCGCAGTGGCGCCCAGGCCCTGGATATAATCCAGCCGCGAAGTCAGTCCCGCCAAGTCGCCGCCGTGGTAGAAGCCCTTGTCAGCCGGATCGAAGCCCGTCGCGAGCCTGTCCCCTGCATAGCCACCCCGATCATTGGCCGGATCGCCGTTCTCGAAGCGGTCGGGCAGGACAAAGTAGATCACGTCCTGCTCGGGCGGGCGGGCGCGCAAGGCGGCCAATGCGTCGGACGGCTCCGCGTCCCGCGAATGCCCAGCGCTGGACAGCAGTGCCAGGCCTGAAGCCGCAAGGGCCAGTGTCGTAGCTCGGATCATCATGGCCTCCTCGAAGGGAATCGCGGGCGTGAAAGCGGGTCAGGGGTGAAACCGACCGGGACGTTCAATCGGACGGTCCCACCCCCGAGGTGTGGCCGCAAGGTCCGGTCCGGGAGGAGCCAGCCTGGGCCTTGCGGCCGAAACGCTCAGAACTTGTAGGTGAACCCGGCGAGGAACCGGCGTCCATAGCTCTGGTAGTCGATCACCTGGCGCGCATCGCCGGGATTGGCGGTGATGAAGGGCTCGTCGGTCAGGTTCTGTCCCTGGAGGTAGAGCGAAAGCCCCTCCAGAGCGCTGCCCGGCTGGAACTCATAGCCAAGCTGCCCATCGACGATGAACTCCGAGGCCGCACGGCGTCGCACACGGGCCGCCCCGAAGCCGGAAACCTCGCCCACGAAGGTCGAACGATAGCGCACAGAGCCGCGCGCGCTGAAGCCCGCCTTCTCGAAGTAGGCCGTGCCGTTGGCCACCCACTTGGAATAGCCAGGCAGGTCCTCCGAAGCGCCGCCCGGCACCGGGGAGATCTTCGTCCTGGTATAGGCAACAGAGCCCGTCACGCCGAAACCTTCCAGCGCCTCGACGAAGGTTTCGAAGGGAAGCGTTGCCGCCACTTCCACACCGTAGAGCTTGCCGCCCTCCCCGTTCACAGGAACATTGAGCTGAGCGTAGGGCGCAATCGTGATGCCCTCGCCCGGGCTCGGCAGCGCCAGCACTGACGTCGGCACAGTCACGTCCAGGTTGTAGACGTAGCTCTTCAGGTCCTTCCAGTAGAACTGGGCGGCGATATAGCCGTTGGTCGCAAAGTACTTCTCGAAGGTGAGGTCGATGGCGTTGGCGCGCCAAGGGCGAAGATCGGGATTGCCCGAGGAGCCGGTCACCTGTGCGACGTCACCCGTGACGGTGTAGCCCCAGCTGAGCGAAGCGCGCATATCGTCGAGGCGCGGGCGAATGATCTCGCGCGCCGCGGCAAAGCGGATCACGAAGTCGCTCGGAAAACGCAGCGAGAGGTTGAGGCTGGGCAGCACATCAAGGTAGTCGGTGCTCTCGTTACGCTCTGAAGCGCCGATGTCGGGCGAACCATTGGCGTTGGTTCCCAGGTACACCGCCGTCGCCCCCTTCGAGTTCTGGTCGACCCAGTTGGCCTGCACACCCACATTGCCGGTCAGATGCGCCGAGCCGATCTCCGCATCAATGTTCGCCTGGGTATAGGCGGTCATGATCTTTTCGCGGATGGCGTAGGCCTTGACCACCACGTCGCCGTAGGGGTTGGCGACAAGGTTGTAGAGCCCGGCATCGACCAGCGCGACCGGATCGTAGCTGACCATCGAGCCCAGCCCGAGGTAGTCGAGGTCGGTTGCGCCCAGACGCGCGTCCTCGGGGATCGGGACCGAGACCGTGCCATCGGTGTTGGCGGCAAGGCCCAGGAAATACTCCTCGGGCACCAGCCGCTTGGAGCGGGTGGTGTAGTTGAGCCCGGCCTGCACCGAACGCAGGGGCCCGCGATCAATCTCCTTGGCGACCTCGAGGCGCAGCTGCCACAGCTCGTCCCGGATCTTGCGGTCGTTGTAGTAACCGTCCTGCCCGCCGGTGATGGTCGTCCCGTCCGGCCCGATCTGCGTGCCGCCCCAGCCTTGGGGGCTGGTCAGCTGGATCAGGTCGTAGTCGGCGTAGTCGAGCTGGTGGGTGAACACCGTCCCGCCCGAGGAACTGGAAAAGCCGATCGTGTCCGTCGCCCCCTCGCCCGCGCGGCCCGTGCCCGAGTAGGTCTCGACCACGAGTTCGTTGCGGTCGGTGCGCGAATAGCTGACGTCGGCAACGGCGTTCCAGCCATCGTCGCCCTTCCAGGTGTTGTTCCACCCGAACGAGTAGAGCTTGGCGTGGCGCTGGAACGCGTCGTTGCGCAGCACGCCCTTCACATCGTCGAAGGCCCCTTGCGTGATGAGACCGTCCGAGGCGCTGTAATCGTCCTGGAGCGAGGCCCCCGACCAGAACAGCGGCAATTCGATCCCGCGCTTGAACTGGTCGTCCTTGAAGTCGGAATAGAACGCATCGAGCGTCGAGGTGAAGTTGGGGGACGGGCGCCATTGCAGCGTCCCGTTGAGCCCGAGGCGCTTGAGCTTGGTCGAGGTCACATAGGACTTCGAGCCCCCGATCACGCGGTTGCCGTCAGGCCCATCGGCGTAGCCCCAGGCGTTGAATTCCTCGACCTGGTAGGGCTCATCCAGGTAGCTGGCACCAAGCGCGATACCCAGGGTGTCGTTCGCGAACTGGTCGACATAGAGCGCGTTCATGCGAAACCCTGTGTCCGAGGACCCTGCATTGAGCTTGCCCTGATCGGTGTAGGTCCCGCGCGCACCGACGCTGACGATGCGCTTGGTGCCATCGAGCGGGCGTACCGTGCGCATGTCGACCGTGCCGGAGAGGCCCTGCCCGATGAGGCTGGCCATCGGTGTCTTGTAGACATTGACCGCGTTGACGATCTCGGAAGGGTACTGGTCATACTCGACCGCGCGGTTGTCGCCGGTCGAAGTCTGTTCGCGCCCGTTGAGGAGCGTGGTCGAGAAGTCCGGCGCAAAGCCGCGAATGGAGATCGCGTTCGAGCGCCCGTTGACGCGCTGCGAGGTCAGGCCCGGCAGGCGCGCGATCGATTCCGCGATGGAAGCATCGGGCAGCTTGCCGATGTCTTCGGCCGAGATCGATTCCACGATCTGCTCGGCCTCGCGCTTCTCGCCCACCGCGCTCGCCAGGCTGGCGCGGTAGCCGGTGACGATGATCGCGCCTTCCTCCGTGAGCGGCTCGGCCGCCTCCTGCGCCAGCGCCGTGCCGGGCATGGCGGCCAACATCGCGGCGACCAGTGCGCCGCGCGAGATCGCGACCTTGCTCGCAGTGTACGTACGAAAATGCATTCCCTGTTACCTCCCACTACCGCGTAACGGTTCTGAAGACCGATTGCGGTGTCCGCTCCCAAGGGCGAGTGCGCTTCAAAGACGGCGCGACTCATTTCCTGCCTTCGGCATAGACGCGGGATTGGTTACGCATAATATGGCATACGTATACGTAGAGCGAGCGGGGCCTCGCACCGTGGTAGCCGGGCAACATACGCAAGACTGCGTGATCGCCCGGAAATCCGCGCCACAAGGCCCGACCGAACGCCGCCATTGTGCGCAGCATGAGAGCGCCAGGGGAGAGGGAGGACTATATGGGGCGAAAGCCTTCCAACCGGCCAACGAGCTTCGACATCGCTTACCGGGCGGGCGTCTCGCAGCCGACCGTCAGCCGGGCGCTACGCGGCAGCCCGTCGATCAGCGAAGCGACCCGAAAGCGCATCGAGGCCATTGCGCGCGAACTGAACTACTCGGTCGACAAGAACGCCTCCTCGCTGCGCTCCAAGCGGACCAACACCATTGCGCTTCTCTTCTTCGAGGAAGACACCCCCGGCGATTCCAAGATCAACCCCTTCTTCCTCGCCATGCTCGGCGCGATCACGCGGCACAGCGCCAAGCGCGGGCTCGACCTCCTCATCTCCTTCCAGCGCATGGAGGACGACTGGCACGTGCGCTATCTCGACAGCCACCGCGCCGACGGGCTGATCCTGCTGGGGTACGGCGACTACACGCTCTACCGCAGCCGCCTGCGCGATCTGGTCGAGCACGGCACGCATTTCGTGCGCTGGGGCGCGGTCGACGATCCGGCCTTTGGCGCCGCGATCGGTTCGGACAACGTGCAGGCGGGCCGGATGGCAGGCGAGCACCTGCTGGACCTGGGGCATCGCCGCATTGCCTTCCTCGGCCAGGCGGATGAGCACTACCCCGAGTTCGCGGACCGCTATGGCGGACTGTGCGAGGCGCTCGATGCGGCCGGGATCGCGCCCGACGATGCCCTCCGGCGCGACACCATCAGCCACGAGGACCTGGGCCGTGCGGCCATGCAGGACATCCTCGATGCGGGCACCCAGTTCGACGCGGTCTTTGCGGCCAGCGACCTCATTGCGCTGGGCGCCATGGCGGCGCTGCGAGCCGCGGGAAAGCGCATCCCCGAGGACGTGGCCGTGATCGGCTTCGACGATCTGCCCGCCGCAGCCATGGCCTCGCCCGGCCTCACCACCATCGCGCAGGACATGCGTGCCGCAGGTGAGCGGCTGATCGACGCGCTCCTCGCCCGGATCGAGGAGCGCGCTCCGCCCTCCCCGCTGATCGGGACCCGGCTGATCGTGCGCGAAAGCACGACGCCCCGTTAGCTTCGAAACGGACCCAGAACTGCGCCGCGTATTCGTATGCGTGATTGCCGCAGACCCCGGCTCGTGCAAAGGCCAAGGGCCTGAAGCGCACGGTGGCAGACCATCGGCAGACGAGATGGGAAAGGACGGCCAGATGGCCACACGCAGCGAGGCCGGATCGCCCGGAGAACCCACCGCACTGATTGAAAAGCCCCGCCAGGGCTGGCTGGGCCTGTGCAACATCAGCGTCGGCTTCTTCGGCATCCAGGTCGGCTTCGCGCTCCAGAACGCGAACATGAGCCGGGTCTTCCAGTCGCTGGGTTCGTCCATCGATGACCTGCCCGCACTCTGGGTGGCCGCGCCGATGACGGGTCTCCTCGTCCAGCCCGTCATCGGCCATCTTTCGGACCGCACCTGGTTCGGCAGGCTCGGGCGGAGGCGGCCCTATTTCCTCGCCGGCGCGGTTCTGGCGGCCGCCTCGCTGCTTGCGATGCCCGGCAGCACGAGCCTCCTGATGGCAGCCCTCCTGCTCTGGACACTCGACGCCAGCCTCAATGTCTCGATGGAACCGTTCCGTGCCTTTGTCGGCGACATGCTGCGCCGCGACCAGCACACGGCGGGCTATGGCGTGCAGACCGCCTTCATCGGTGCAGGCGCGGTCGTGGGCTCGCTCTTCCCCTACCTCCTCGATCACCTGGGCGTTGCAAATGTCGCCGCAGACGGCGTAATTCCCGACACGGTCCGGATCAGCTTCCAGGCTGGGGCCGCGCTGCTTGTCATCGCGGTACTGTGGACCGTACTCTCCACCCGTGAATATACGCCCGAGGACATGCGCGCCTTTGTCGCAAGCGAACCGCTTGGAAGCGCGCCCGCGACCCTAAGCGCGCTTGCGGCACGCAAGCCCACGACGGGGCTCGCCTGGATCGGCCTTGGCGCCGCGCTGGCCCTCGCCGTCTGGCACTGGAGCCTCGAAAAGGAAGTCTACCTCCTCGCCGCGCTCCTTGCCGCCTACGGCCTGGCGGTAAACCTTGCGGCCCGGCGCGCGCGGCACGGCAAGGAAAGCTCGATGCTCACAGGGATCGTGGGGGACTTTGCCGGAATGCCGCCCCTGATGAAGCGCCTGGCTCTCGTCCAGTTCTTCAGCTGGTCGGCGCTCTTCATCATGTGGATCCACACGACACCTGTGGTGGCTAGCACCCACTTTGGCGCCGCCTCACCGCTCGATCCGGCCTACCAGGAAGCGGGCAACTGGGTCGGCGTGCTCTTCGCAGTCTACAACGGGGTTGCAGCCTTTGCCGCACTGCTGGTCCTTCCGCTCCTGTCCGCCCGGCTGGGCAAGGTGCGCACCCACGCGCTCTGCCTGCTTGCAGGCGCGCTGGGCTTTACAGGTTTCCTTGTGGTGCGCGATCCCGCCTGGCTGATCGCCTGCGAGATCGGCATCGGCATCGCCTGGGCCTCGATCCTCGCGATGCCATACGCCATCCTCGCCAGCCACCTGCCGCAGGCCAAGCTGGGCGTCTACATGGGCCTCTTCAACGTCTTCGTAGTCCTTCCACAACTGCTTGTCGCGACGGTCATGGGGACGGTGATGAAGGCCTTCTTCCCGGAGGCCCCGATCTGGACGATGGCCTTTGCTGCGGGAACGCTGGCACTTGCCGCGCTGCTTGCGCTTCGCGTAGATCCCGACCGAGGCCGCGCGGCCTCCTAGTCCATATCCTCGGTGAAGTGCGCGCCGCGTGTCGCCGCCTCGTTCGCGCGCAGGCGATAGGCATGGGCGGCGCGGCGGATGTGGTTGCGCGCGATGGCGCCCGCCCAGGCAATGTCGTGCGCGGTAAAGGCCGCAATCAGATCACGGTGGTCGCGCTGGCTCTGTTCGAGGTCCGAGACGTTGTAGCGCTCGGCCGTGCGGTGGATGATCACCTGGTTGACGATGATCCGCATCATCTGGTTGAGCGGCTCGGAGCGCGCGGCGGCCAGCAAGGTCGCGTGGAAACGCCGGTTGCCTTCCACGAAGCCCGGGATATCGGCCTCCCCACCCAGTGCCGCATCGATGAAGTCGGCGTGGGTGCGCAGCTCCGCGATCTCGTCAGGCGTGATCAGTTCGGCCGCGCGCTCGGCGCAGTGGGCCTCAAGCTTGGCACGCAGGGTGAAGAGCTCCTCCACCTCGCCATCGGACCACAGCGGCACGAACACCCGCCGCGTACCCGAACGCTGCAGCAAGGTTTCGGAGACAAGGCGGGCAATCGCCTCGCGCACGGGCGTGCGCGAGGTCCCGCAGTAACTGGCAAACTCGTCTTCGGGCACGAACATGCCCGGCTCGAAATCACCTGCCAGAATACCTGCGCGGATCTGGCGATATACCTGCTCTGACGTCTTGGCCATGTTCAACTCCCGGTGCGTGCGCCCGGCATTCCACTTGGTAAACCGGCGGGCTTCCTAGCGCCGGTGGGGCGCGCAGCGCAACGCGCAAAGTGCGCGCGCCGCCCGCCCAACAGCGCCCTGTCAGAAGCTGAAGCCCGCTTCCACACCGATCTGGCGCAAAGCGCCCGGCGTCAGGAACGCGCCGCCGAACTCGGGCGCCGGGATCACCTCTTCCAGGTAGCGCTTCTTGAAGAAGTTGTTCACGAAGCCGGTGAGGTGCCAGCCTTCACCCTTCAGCCCGGCGCGCAGATTGACGATGCCATAGGCATCGCGCCGGGTCTGCGAATAGTCCGCCGTGCCAAGCCCGGGATAGAACACGTCGAAGATTGTCCGGCGCTGCTGATCCTGCACGACGTGGAACCAGGTCGGCCCGGTCAGGCGGTAATCCGCACGGAAGGTGAAATCGACGCTGTCGCTGACCGGCTGGATCACCGAGGCACCCAGGTTCAGGGTATAGTCGGCCGAATAGGGCGACTTGTTGCCTTCGGTATCGGGCCGCACCGAGTTGGTGATGATCTTGCTGTCGAGGACGTTGCCGCCTGCATCGAGCGTGAAGCCCGGAGCGACCTTCCACACCACGCCCAGTTCCGCCCCCATCAGGCGCACCTTGTCGATGTTGGAGACGACGCGCAGGATGCCGAAGGTGCCGGTGTAGAACTCGAAGAACTGCATGTCCTCGACAATGTTGCGATAGACCGCGCCGTTGATCTGCACATCGCCATTGGCCAGGCCAATCTTGAAGCCCGCCTCCAGCGCATGGCTGACCTCCTTCTTGTAATCATCGTCGATGGCGAGGTTCGAGCCTAGGAGGTCGTTGTAGTAGGTGTCGATCAGCGCGGCGCTGCCCTGGCTGTTGAAGCCGCCCGCCTTGAAGCCCACACCATAGTCCAGATAGACGTTGATGTCGGGCGTGAACGCGTAGCGCAAGGTGACCTTGGGCTGGAGCTGCTCGTAGGCCCTCTTCTGGAACTCCAGCGTACCCACATCGTAGCCCGGATTGATCGAGGCCCCGGTGATGGGATCGGTGACATCGGGGACGAGCGGAGTGACGGTGCGCTCCTCTCGGTCGAAGCGCAGCGCGCCCGACAGGGTCAGGGCTTGCGTCGGGCTCCACTCCAGAGATCCAAAGCCAGCATAGACATTGGTCTTGAAACGGTCGTTGAAGAGCTGCGAGGTCTGGTTGGGCGTACCCGGCGCGTTGTAGAGGTTGGAATTGACCGGCCCGCCGTCATCCTCATTGAGCGCGGTTGCATAGTGGCGGTTGATGTGGAGGTAATAGGCCCCGACCGACCACTGCAGAGGCGCACTTGTGTCCGAAGCGAGCCGGATTTCCGCGCTGATGTCGCGCTGGTCACGCAAGGTCACCTGGATACCGTCGCAGGCGGTCGGGCTGTAGGCACCGAGCGTCGAGCCGCCGGGCGTCGGCGCAAGGTAGAGCGGCGGCGCCAGCACCACGCCTGCATCGTAAAGCGCTGCGGTCGAGGCGATGCACGCATCCTGACCGTTGAAGCGCCCGAACGAGGCGGCGGTCGTGTCGGCATAGAACGTCTCGTCGATATCCGAGAAGGACACCCAGGTCGTCAGCTTCGCCCCATCGAAGGCGTAGTCCGCCTTGAGCGACGCCTCGATCGTGCGCAGGTTGTCGATCGAGGGGACGTTGCGCTGCCACTCGAAACGCGCGGTGTTCACGTCCTGATAGTATTCCGGGATGCCCAGCGCGCTTGCGAAGTCGGGCATTTCGAAAGCCGCGTTGTAGTTGAGCGCCGCGGCCTCGATCTTGTTGTAGCGAAACTTGGCATCAAGGCTCAGCCGGTCGGTCGGCTCGGACAACAGGCGTCCGCCCAAGCCCCAGCCTTCGTACTGGTCGATCGTCTTGCCGCGCGTGCGCGGATCGGGCCCCGTGTTGGTGTAGAAGCCGTCGGTCGCGCGGTACTGGCCGAACAGGACAAAGCCGGTGTTGCCCCCCAGAGGACCCGAGATCGAACCCTCGAGAAGCTGGCTGTCCTGCGTCGCCCAATAAGCGCGCCCTTCGGCCTCGAGCCGGTCGGAGGGCGCCTTCGTCGTCATCACGATCACGCCTGCCGTCGCGCCGCGTCCGTAGTAGGCACCTTGCGGGCCCTTGAGGATCTCGAACTGCTGGAGCGCGCCCTGGTACTGGTTGACCGCCGCCGTGTTGGTCTTGAGGATGCCGTCAACCACCAGCGCGACGTTGTTCTCCGCATCGCGCGCGCCGTTGACGCCGCGAATGTTGATCTGCGCATCGCCGACCTGCGCGGCGTTGGAGACGATCGTAACGCCCGGCGTCGAGGCAATCGCCTGCTCGGTCGTGACGATGCCCTTGGCCTCCAGGTCCGCGCCGGTCAGCACCGTGACCGAGGCGGGCACGTCGCTCAGGCTCTCGTTCTGGCGGCGCGCGGTGACGGTAATCTGATTACCGATCAGTTCCGCGCCCGAAGAAGTAGACTGCGCCGCGACCGGATTGGCGCCGACAACGCCAAGTGCGACACCTGCGAGAAGAATTACCTTCTTGTGCTGCATCTGATGATTTCCCCTGAACCTCGAATTGTCTTACTTTGCAAACATATCATCGAGCGCCCGGCCGGTTTCGGCTCTTGGCCGCATCAAGGTGACTGCGAATTACATCTTTGTACACAAAAATATTCAGGCACGCCTCAAGCCAACTCAGAACTACGCACAAAAATCCAAATTCCGGCTTGATATCGGGCAAGGCAGGCGCTCGCGTATGGACCACCCTCTCCATTTCGTGTACAGTTTTGAAATGACCTCAAGGGGAGAGACGAAAAGGCTCCGCCGGCCATCTCTCAGCCCATCCCAGCGGTCTGCAAACGCAATGCACTCCAGGCCCCGGAGCCAAGGAAAGTCCCAAGGAAAGGCCCGATCCGCGTGACGGCAAAGTCGATTGAATTCATGGAAGTAGGCCCGCGCGACGGTCTGCAGAACGAAAAAACGCTGGTCTCGACGCAGAACAAGCTCGAACTGGTGCGCCGCGCCATCGAGGCCGGTGCGCGCCGTATCGAGGTGACCAGTTTCGTGAACCCGCGCCGCGTGCCCCAGATGGCCGATGCGGCCGAGGTCTGCGCTGGACTGCCCGAAGTCGAAGGCGTTCTCTACACCGGCCTTGTCATGAACGCGAAGGGTGGCGAGCGCGCCATTGCGACGGGACGGATCCATGAACTTGGCGCCGTCTGTGTGGCCTCGGACCGCTTCGCCATCGCCAACCAGGGCCAGACCAGCCTCGAATCGGTCGACGCCGCCAAGGGCCTCATCGCCATGGCCCAGGATGCGGGCCTGCGCGGCCAGGCCACCATCGGCGCCGCGTTCGGCTGCCCCTTCGAGGGCGAGATTGCCGAGGATCACGTCGTCGAGATGGCCCGCAAACTGGCCGAGGCCGACCCGGTCGAGATCGCGCTGGCCGACACCATCGGTGTGGCCGATCCGGCCCACGTCTCCCGCCTCGTACGCGCCGTTGGCGACGCCATTGGCCCGATCCCTGTGCGCGTCCATTTCCACAACACCCGCGGCACCGGCATCGCCAATGTCTGGGCGGCGGTGGACGCTGGCGCACGCGTCGTCGATGCCGCCCTGGGAGGCCTGGGCGGCTGTCCCTTCGCCCCCGGCGCGGCCGGCAACGTCGCCAGCGAGGACGTGGTCTACATGCTCCACCGCGCGGGCGTCGCGACCGACATGGATCTTGGCAAGCTTGTCGAGGCAAACCAGTGGCTTGCCACGGTCATGGAGCGCACCCTGCCCTCCATGGTCGCCCGCGCGCCTGCCTTTCCCAAGCCGATCGAAGCGGCTGAGGCCTGAGCATGATCGCCGCGCAAACGTATCCGATAGGTGAGGTGAACCTCCGCCTGGCGGATGTTTGTGCGCCAGTCGTTTTCATATTCCCCCGACATGCGGCCTATTCGCTGGCGCATAGTCTCCGAACAAGGTGAAACACATGACCTATCGTTTGGGTGTCGACGTTGGCGGCACCTTCACCGACCTTTTGCTGTTCAACCAGGAAGACGGCTCGTTTTTCCGTCACAAGACGCCGT
>NZ_JALHAT010000062.1:0-19506 GCF_022818885.1 Novosphingobium mangrovi
GGGCGGCGGCAAGCCGCGCCGCGATCGCCAGGGCGGTGAAGGCGAGCGCCAGGATCGCCGCGAAGCTCCGCGCGGCGAGCGCAACAACGGCGCAAATGCCGGTGGTGCGGGCGAAGGCGAGCGCAAGCGCCGCTTCCGTCCCCGCGGCGGCAAGAGCGTGGGCACGCACAAGAACGCGGTGCGCCGCGCAGGCTGAGCCTGCTGCGCCATCACAGGTGAACACGACGATCCCGGGGGCCCTGCTCTCGGGATCGATCTGTTTTCAGGGCCACCGGAAGGGAAAAGAGATGATTCAAGGGGCCATCGCCCCTTGACCCCAGAATGGGCGACCTCACCTTTCTCAGCCAAGGCAGCGCATCACAGGTGAGCCCGACATTATGGGGAGCCCGAGGGCGATGGCCCTCGGAAATCTCGTCCTGTTCTTCCAAACCCGGATCGCACTGAATTCGGCGTATCTTTTCCCACCATGGCTTTGCAGGCGTCCAGCGCGCAGGCATAAGTGGGTATATGGGATCGCTTTCCGCCCCCGGCCTCTGGGCCCTTCTCGTCTCGGCTCTGGCCATGACGGCCATCGTGGGCGGGCGCTATCTGGCGACCTCCGGCCTCTTCGCGCTCATCACCCGGCGCGCCCGGCCCGGGCTCTATGCCGGGATGGACCGGCAGATCCGCCGCGAGATCTTCTGGTCGCTGCTCTCGGCCGGGATCTACGGCGTTCCCGCCGGGATCGTCGCCTGGGGCTGGCAGGCCCATGGCTGGACGCGCATCTACACCGACTTTTCCGCCTACCCTGTGTGGTGGATGCCGCTTTCGGTCTTCCTCTTCCTCTTCGCGCACGACACCTGGTTCTACTGGACCCACCGCTGGATGCACCGCCCGCGCGTGTTCCGCATCGCCCATGCGGTCCACCACGCCAGCCGCCCGCCCACCGCCTGGGCAGCGATGAGTTTCCACCCCGTCGAGGCGGTGACGGGCGCGGTGGTGATCCCTGCGCTCGTCTTTCTCATCCCGATCCACGTGGCCATGCTCGGCCTCGTTCTCACCATCATGACCGTGATGGGCATCACCAACCACATGGGCTGGGAGATCTTCCCACAGGCCCTTGTCCGCTCGCGGCTCGGCCACTGGCTGATCACCGCCTCGCACCACCACCGCCACCACGAGCAGTACCGATGCAACTACGGCCTCTATTTCCGGTTCTGGGACCACCTCTGCGGGACCGACCGGGGTATATCCACGCCCTGAGTCTGCTTGCCCTTGCCCCGCTCGCGATGGGGGCGACAGGGGCCGGGGACGAGGGCACTTCGGCGCCCGCGGCCAAGGTCGTCACCAGCGCGCTCGCGGTGAAGGGCGCGGTGCCCCACGTCACCGCGCGCATCACCGACCTTCGCTCCACCAAGGGGCAGATTCTGGCCTGCCTGACCCGCGACCCCGACACCTTTCCCGACTGCGACAAGGACCCCGAGGCGCACCGCCTGATCGTTCCGGCCAGCAAGGACGTGGAACTCGACTTCGGACCGGTCGCGCAAGGCCGCTACGCCGTCGCGCTGATCCACGACGAAAACGCCAACGGCAAACTCGACAAGGCGCTCATCATCCCGCGCGAGGGCTTCGGTTTTTCGCGCGATGCCCCCGTACGCATGGGGCCACCCGCTTTCGACAAGGCCGCCTTCGCCACCGGTGCGGAGAATACCCGCCTGACGATCCGTATGCGCTATTTGCTCTAGGCGCGCTATTTGCCACCAGGACAGGCCCATAAGGCTTGCCGCCGCGCGCCGTGCCCCCTAACGCCGAAAGGGTGGAAGGATCGCAGCAAAGCCCCCGCCCGCCCTCGGCGACGGCGCAGACCTCGCCCGGCGGCCCCGAGGGCCCGTTTTCCCCGTTTCGCCACCCCGTCTTCCGCTCGATCTGGATCGCGAACCTGTTCTCGAACCTGGGCGCGACGATGCAGGGCGTGGCCGCAGCCTGGCTGATGACCGACCTGACGAGCTCGCACCAGCTCGTCGCGCTGGTCCAGGCCTCAACCACCGTGCCGATCATGCTCTTCGGCGTGTTTGCAGGCGCGATTGCCGACAACTACGACCGCCGCGTCGTCATGCTGATCGCGCAATCGGGCATGCTGCTTGTCTCCAGCCTGCTGGCCGGACTGACGTATGCCGGGCTCATCTCGCCCATCCTGCTGCTCGCCTTCACGCTGAGCGTGGGCATCGGCACCGCGCTCAACGCGCCCGCCTGGCAGGCCTCGGTGCGCCAGGTCGTCGCGCCGCGCCAGATTCCCCAGGCGATCGCGCTGAATTCGATCTCCTTCAACATCGCGCGTTCGGTAGGCCCGGCGCTCGGCGGCCTCATCATCTCGATCTGGGATGTCTCCTTCGCCTTCGCGATCAACGCCATCAGCTACATCGGCCTCATCGGCGTGCTGCTGTGGTGGCGCCCGCAGCACCGCAAGATCGCCCCGACCCCGATCCTGCCCGCCGTCTGGGCCGGAATCAGCTACTGCGCGAAGACCCGCCCCTTGCGCCGGATCCTCACCCGCAGCTTCGCACTGGGCCTCGGCCTCTCGGCCTATCAGGCGCTGCTGCCCACCGTGGTCAGCGACCAGATCGGGGGCACCGAGATCGACTTCGGCATGATGCTGGGCCTGTTCGGGATCGGCTCGATCTGCGCGGCCCCGTTCGGCACCGCGATCCGCCGCAAGCTCGGCCTTGAGGGCATTCTCCTGCTCGGCACCGGGACCTTCGTGCTCTCGCTCTCGGTCATCGCCGAAGTGCGCACGATCCCGCTGGCCCTGCCAGCCGCGTTCATCTCGGGGATGGCCTGGGTGCTGATCCTCACCACCATCAACACCGCGGTGCAGCTGCGCTCGCCCGAATCGATTCTGGGCCGCTGCCTTTCGATCTACCAGGCGGTCACCTTCGGGGGCATGGCCATCGGCGCGTGGATCTGGGGCGCGCTGGCCGACTGGAAGGGGCTGCCCTTCGCGCTCCACGCCGGGTCGGTCGCGCTGCTGGTCGGTTTCCTGCTGCTGCGCGTGCTAGCCCCGCTGCCGCGCCTGGGCGAAGGTGTCGTCGGCGAGGATTGATCCCCCAAATTGATCCACTGGGGCGCGTATTTAAAGAATATTTTACCACGGCAAGGCATGACGATGGGCCTGTCGGAGACTTGGGGATTCCACATGGATACGTTGCGCGGTCAGTTTTCCGAGCCCGACGTGCCTTTCGAGGAGGCGGGCAATGCCGAATCGGCCACGCCTGTTGCCGTGGGCCGCGACGAGCGGCGCATGCAGGTACGCGCCTACAACTTCTGGGCGGGCCTTCTGGGCGAACGCGCCTTTCCCCACACCGACGACCTTGCCCCCGAGACGATCTTCGACTTCGGGCCCAACAGCGTCCTGCTCGACTTTGCCGAGGGGATCGAGGACCCCATCGTCCGGTTCGTGGGCACCACGCTGGCACAGGAGTGCGACCTCGACACGCCGATCCGCACCCTGGCGGACGTGCCCAGCCGCTCACTGCTCTCGCGCATTACCGACCACTACATGCAGATCCTCGCGAACCAGGCCCCGATCGGGTTCGAGGCCGAATTCGTCAACCAGCGCGGCGAGACCGTGCTCTACCGCGGGATCCTGCTCCCCTTCGCACGCGACGATGCCACCATCGATGCGATCCTGGGCGTCATCAACTGGAAGGCGCTGAGCCCGGCCGAGGCGCAGGCGCGCGCCGAGCGCCTGGGCGATGCCCCCGCAAAGGCGGACGAAAGCGTGCCCGCCATGCTGCGCGAAACGGCCCCGATGACCGAATGGGCCGATGGCCCGGCCGATGAGGCCTTCGATATCGCTCCCGGTCTCGAACTTCCCCCGCTCTCGCTCGAGCTTCCGACCGCGCAGTTCGGCCTTGTCGATCCGGATGACCTGGCCGCCAGCGCGCCGACCGGCTTTGCCCCGCCCGCGCCGCGCGATCTCGCCGACTGGCTGGGCGCGGCACGCGAAGAGGCACGGCTCGCGCGCGGCTGCGAAAGCCGCTCACGCGAGGCGCTCTACGCGGCCATCGGCCGCGCCTACGACTTCGCGCTGGCCTGCGAGGAGGCTCCGGACGCGTACGCCGAGCTGCTCGCGCAGGCCGAGATCACCGTGCAGGAGCGCGCCCCGCTGCTGCCGGTGGCCAAGCTCGTCTTCGGGACCGACTACGACAAGACGCGCCTCACCGAGGTTGCCACCGCCATGGCCCACGGCCAGCGTCTGGGCCTTGCCCGCGGGGGCCTCAAGGACCTGCTCGCCACCACGCCCGGAGGCCTCAAGGCCGTGATCCGCGCCGAACGCGAGCTGCGCCGCGCCGAGGCCGGGGACGCCAGCGCCCTGATCGCCCGCCACGAGGAACTCCTCGCCGCGCTGCGCCAGATGCCGCCCAAGCCCTTCGAGCAGAGCGCGCAGGGCCGCGAATTTGCCGTCCTCGTCGCCCGCCGCACCCCCGAAGGCCGGCTCATCCTGCTCGGCGAAATCGACGACGATGCCCGCCTGCTCGACCGCGCGGCGCGCCATCTGCTCGATTGAGCGAACCCGCCAGGCAGAACACGAGATATCCGAGGGCCATCGCCCTCGGGCTCCCCGAACTGTCGACCTCACGTCCCGCATGCACTGGTGGCCGAAAGAGGTGAGGTCGCCGATTCCGGGGGCAAGGGGCGATGGCCCCTTGGTCATTGTCCTTCCTCCGTCCCCACTTCCCACGGCCCATCGCCCCCGCTAGGCTTCGCACCGTTCCCCGGCGCCCTGCCTGAAGGGCGCTTCAGCACCGGTTAAGGCCCGAAAGGCCCTAGAGGCACCATGCCGTTGATGCGTTTCGCCGCTGCCCTGATTTCCGTTCTGGCCCTGCTCGGCTGGTCGGCCACCCCGGCCGCCGCGCAATCGATCCTGCGCGACGCCGAGACCGAGGCGCTGCTCCATGACATGGCCGAGCCTTTGATTGCCGCGTCCGGGCTGGAGCCCGAGAACGTCGACATCGTTCTCGTCAACGACATGTCGGTCAACGCCTTCGTTGCAGGCGGCCAGGCGGTCTACGTCAATGCGGGCCTCATCAACGAGGCGGACACCGCCGAGGAAGTCCAGGGCGTAATCGCGCACGAGCTGGGCCACGTCACCGGCGGTCACGCCGTGCTGCGCCCGGGCGCCTCGGCGGCGAGCAACATCTCAATCCTCTCGCTGCTGCTGGGCGCGGCCGCCGCAGCGGCCGGCAGCGCGGAAGCAGGCCTTGGCGTGATGATGGCCGGGCAGCAGGCCGCGATGGGCAAGTTCCTCGCCTACACCCGCTCGCAGGAAGCCTCGGCCGACGCGGCAGGCGCGGAGTATCTCTCCAAGGCCGGAATCAGCGGGCGCGGCTCGATCGAGTTCTTCAAGAAGCTGCAGAACCTCGAATTTCGCCACGGCTATCGTCCACAGGAGGGCGACGAGTTCTTCTCCACCCACCCGCTCACCGGCGACCGCATCCAGACGCTTCAGGACACCTACCAGAAGGACCCAGCCTGGGATAAACCGGCCAACGCCGACATCCAGAAGCGTTTCGTGCGCATGAAGGCCAAGCTGTTCGGCTACCTCGCCGAGCCGCGCCTCGTGTTCCGCGAGTATCCCACGACCGTCAACACGGTGCCCGCGCGCTATGCCCGCGCCTACGCCTACCACCGCGAGAACCAGTTCGAGAAGGCGAGCGCCGAAGTCGCGGCCCTGGTCGAGACCGATCCCGACGATCCCTATTTTCTGGAAATGCAGGGGCAGATCCTGCTGGAAAGCGGGCAGCCCAAGAAGGCGCTCGAGCCCTTGCGCAAGGCCACGCAGGAAACCGGGAACCAGCCGCTCATCGCCACCCTCTTCGGCCACGCGCTGATCGCGACCGAGGACCGCGCCAACCACGACGAGGCGCGCCGCGTGCTCAAGGCCGCCGTGGTGCGCGACCGCGAGAACCCCTTTGCCTGGTACCAGCTGGGCGTCATCTACGCGCAGGACAACGACATGCCCCGCGCCTACCTTGCCAGCGCCGAACAGCAGGCGCTCTCGGGCCGCATGGCCGAGGCCCTGCGCAGCGCCCAGGCCGCCGAGGCGGGCCTGCCGGAATACTCCGCCGACTGGCTTCGTGCCCAGGATATCGAGATGCAGGCGCGCGCTGAACTGGAACGCCGCGCCGAGCGCCGCTAGGGCGGCCCCTTCACACAACCACCGACCACCCTCGACAGACCAGACAGGACGCCAGGATACACATGGGAATGGGAACGAAGCTTGCTGCCGGGATTGCCGCCATCGCCGTGATTGGCACAGGCGGCTGGTTCGGCGGCCGCATGGCGGTGGAACGCGTGGTCCACGACTACATCCTCGAACACCCCGAGATCCTGCCCCAGGCGATGGAAAACCTGCAGAAGCGCGAATCGCAGGAGCAGCTCGCGGGCGTGCGCCAGAGCGTGGAGACCCCCTTCCCCGGCGCGGTCCTGGGCAACCCCGATGGCACCACTACGCTGGTCGAATTCAGCGATTTTGCCTGTGGCTACTGCCGCCAGAGCCTGCCCGACGTGCAGGCGCTGATCGCCAAGAACCCGGACCTGCGCATCGTCGTGCGCGAACTGCCCGTGATCAGCCCGGCAAGCCCGGCCGCCGCGCGCATGGCGCTCGCCGCCGCCGAACAGGGCAAGTACCCCGCGTTCCACGACGCGATGTTCGCAGCCGGCCAGGTGGATGAGAGCACTATCGAGGCGGTCGCGCAGAAGGTGGGTCTCGACATGGAGCGCGCGCGCCGCGTGGCCGAGAGCCCCACGGTCGAGGAGGAGATCCAGCGCAACCTCAAGATGGCGAGCCAGCTGGGCTTCACCGGCACGCCGAGCTGGATTGCGGGCGACGCCCTGATCGCAGGCGCGGTCGGCATCGACCAGCTGTCCCGCGCGCTCGACGAAGCGCGCGCCGCACGCTCTGCACAGGACAGCTGAGCCCACTGCTTTTCAGGCGGCCCGGTTTCGGGCCGCCCCCAAACTAGGCTAGACCATGGTCATGCGCGTACTGCCCATCCAGCCGATTCCGTTCTTCGCGAACAAGGACAAGGCCTTCTGGCGCCTGCAGACCGCCGGCTGGGCCGGCGCGATGCTGCTGCGCACGATGTCGATGATCGCCAACAACCAGCCGCTGACCTCGCTGGTCCTTGTGCTGATCCAGACGATCACCGGCTTCTCGATCTCGCTCGTCCTCTCGGTGATCTACCGGGGCCTCATCGCGCGCCGCCCGATCATCACCTGGGGCCTGACCGCGGTGATCCTGGCCTTCGCGGTCTCGCTCCACGCCTTCATCGACGCCTGGGTCTGGTCGCTGTGGCGCACCGACAGCGACGCCAGCTTCACCCAGCTGTTTCTCGGCGTCCTCTACATCGACGCGACGCTGCTCGGTGCCTGGTCCGCGCTCTACTACGCGATCAACTTCTACCTCCAGGTGGAGGAGCAGAACGACCAGCTGATCCGGCTCGAAAGCCAGGCGACGAGCGCGCAGCTGGCCATGCTGCGCTACCAGCTCAACCCGCACTTCCTGTTCAACACGCTGAACTCGATCTCGACGCTGGTGCTGCTGAAGCAAACAGAGCCCGCCAACGCGATGCTCAGCCGGCTTTCCTCGTTCCTGCGCTACACGCTCGTCAACAAGCCCTCCGCGCGGGTGACCGTGGCCCAGGAGGTCGAGACGCTGAAACTCTACCTCGACATCGAGCGCATGCGCTTCGAGGAACGGCTGCGCACCACCTTCACCATCGATCCCGCCACCGAGAAGTGCCTGCTGCCCTCGCTGCTGCTCCAGCCGCTGGTCGAAAACGCCATCAAGTATGCCGTGAGCCCGCAGGAATCCGGGGCCGAGATCACCATCGCCACGCAGCTCATCGGCCCTACGCTTCGCATTACCGTCTCCGATACCGGACCGGGCTTGCAAAGCGCCACCACCGACAACAGGTTGTCGGGCATGACCTACGATGGAGGGGAGCCGGTATCCACCGGCGTTGGCCTATCGAACATTCGTGACAGGCTTGACCAGGCGTACGGCGAGGATCACCGTTTCGAGACGCTCGAACCGGTCGAGGGCGGCTTTGCCGTCCTTATCGAGATGCCCGCCGAACGCCGGGACGAAGCCGAGGAAGACCTGCCCGGTCGGCCACCCCAGGCCGCCCTGGCGGGACGCTGAGCACACTACCCGCAATCACCAAAGGGGGCGGGAACAAAGGGGGATGGCGCGCATTGCGCTTTTTTCCGGAGAAGTAAAAAGATGACAATTCGCACGATCCTTGTCGACGACGAGAAGCTGGCCATCCAGGGCCTGCAGCTGCGCCTCGAGAAATACGCCGACGTCGAGATCATCGACACGTGCTCGAACGGGCGCGAGGCGATCCGCAAGATCAAGACCGAAAAGCCCGACCTCGTCTTCCTCGACATCCAGATGCCCGGCTTCGACGGCTTCTCGGTGGTCAAGGGCGTGATGGAGATCGAACCCCCGCTCTTCGTCTTCGTGACCGCCTACCAGGAGCACGCCGTGCGCGCCTTCGAGGCCAACGCGGTGAACTACCTGATGAAGCCGGTCGACGAGAGCAAGCTCGACGACACGCTCGCCCGCGTGCGCCAGCGCATCGCGGAAAAGAAGTCCGCCGAAGAGGCCGAAAAGCTGAAATCGGTGCTCGCCGAAGTCGCCCCCGATGCAGTTGACCACATCCCGGAAGACCCCGAACAGGCCGCCTCGGAGCGTTACGAGAAGCTCATCAACATCAAGGATCGCGGCCAGATCTTCCGCATCGATGTCGACACGATCGAGCACATCGAGGCGGCGGGTGACTACATGTGCATCCGCACCGCCGACAATTCGCTGATCCTGCGCGAGACGATGAAGGACCTGGAGCGCCGCCTCGACCCGCGCGTGTTCCAGCGCGTCCACCGCTCGACCATCGTCAACCTCAACCAGGTCCGCCAGGTCAAGCCGCACACCAACGGCGAATGCTTCCTCGTTCTCGATTCGGGCGCGCAGGTGAAGGTCTCGCGCAGCTACCGCGACGTGATTGCCCGCTTCGTGCACTGACCCACGAACCACCGCCGGAAAACGAATCAAAAGGGCCCTGCCGGTCACCCTCTCAAGGGGACGGGCAGGGCCCTTCGTCGCACGAGGCACCGGCCATTCAGGTGCAAGGGGTGGCCGGTGTCCGGCCGGGTGTTTTGCGCGACCTTACTTGGTCGCGTACTCACCGGCTTCGGCGTTGAAGTTCTTGCGGGCAAAGGCCTTGGCCGCCGACTGCGTCTCGAAGATCTCGTCCTGCAGCTTGGACGAGACGATCGGGTAGCCGATCGAGTTGTAGCGCGTGGTGCGCACGGTCAGACGGAAATTGCCGCTCTCGTCCTTCTGGATGAGGAAAGGCTTGATGGGGCCCTGGGCCATGAAACTGCTCCTATATCGTGTACCGGCGACCCGGCGTTGCTGTTGAACGGGAGGACCTTGCGCCCCTTTGCGGGCACGCACGCAATCCGATCCCGGGCACGAGCGGGGTGGGCCAGAACGGCAGCCGAAAAACGCCCGGCAGACGCGGGGGGCGTCCGGGCATCGGCAGGGTTGGGCTGAACAGCGATCCGGGGGGACCTCGGGCACCTGGAGCGGGGGGGCTCCGGGCCGTGGGTCCTGGGTCATGCAGCCACGAGCGCCTTGTGGCCTGTGAGCTCGTGTTGGAGCCCCTATGCGCTCCTTTTGCGTATTTTGCAAATCCGGGATGCAACGCCTCCTCGACAGGCGGGCAATCGCTTGGCAAGGACACGCATATGACTGAGCCGACCCTGTCCGGCCTCGCTTCCGAGGCCTTCGCCATCGACACATTCGTTGCCGCCACCCTCGCCGAGGACCTGGGCGAAGGACTTCCCGGAGGCGGACGCGACGTCACCAGCGAAAGCGTGATCGATGCCGACGCGCGCTTCTCGGGCGTCATGGATTCGCGCGATGCGATCACGGTGGCAGGACTGCCCCTCGCCGCCGCCTTCTTCCGCGCGCTCGATCCCGAAATGGAAATCGAGATTCTCGTCGAGGAAGGCACCCAAGCCCAGCCGGGCGCCGACCTCATGCGCCTCACCGGCAACGCACGCGCCATGCTGACGGCCGAGCGCAGCGCGCTCAACACCGTCCAGCATCTGTCCGGCATCGCCACGATGACCCGCGCCTACGTCGATGCGATGGAAGGCCATGCGACCCTTCTCGACACGCGCAAGACCATTCCGGGCCTGCGGCACCTCGAAAAATACGCCACCCGCATGGGCGGCGCGCAGAACCACCGCATGGGCCTGTGGGATGCCGCCATGATCAAGGACAACCACGTCCTCGTCGCGGGCGGCGTGGGCCCGGCCGTGGCGCGCGCGCGCGAAGCGGGCGTTGCGCAGATCATCTGCGAGGTCGATCACCTCGAACAGATCGAGCCGGCCATCGAGGCGGGCGCCCACCACCTCCTGCTCGACAACATGGGTCCCGACATGCTGCGCGAGGCCGTGGCCCGCGTCGCCGGGCGCGTGCCCACCGAGGCCTCGGGCGGGGTCAACCTCCCCACCATCGGTGCGATCGCGGCCTCGGGCGTCACGTATGTCTCGGTGGGGCGCCTCACCCAGAGCGCACCGGCCGCCGACATCGGGCTCGACTTCACCCCGCTCTGACCCGGGAGAACCGCGCGCGATGCCGTCCCGGCCAACCTCGATCCGCATCTTCGGCGCCCTGATGCTGGCACAGGGCCTCACGGCCCTCGCCACCGTGCCGCTGACCTATGCGCAGGAGCCCGGCAGCCTGCCGATGGTACTGATGGCGATGTACGCCGTCGGCTACTATCTGTGCTTCTGGTACATGATCGCCCGGCGCGCCAACGCCATCGCGCTGTGGTTCTATGTCGGCCTTGCCCTGCTGGACCTGCCGATGACCATCGTCTTCTGGGAAGAGTACGCGGCCCCCGGCACGCTGCATCTGGCGCTGAGCCTTGCGAACCTGGCGCTCGAACTGGCCTCGGTGGCGCTGCTCCTGTGCACCGACGCGCTCGCCTGGGTGCGCGCCAGAGGCCAGGTCCCCGATCACCGGGATATCTTCCGCTAGAATGGCCCGCGCGGGCATCTGCATCGGCCTCGCACTCCTGGCGACGCCGCTTGTCCCTCAGCAAGCCCTCGCACAAGCCTACCAGTGCCGCATGCCGCGCCAACTCGCGCCGCCAAGGCCGGTCACGCCCGATGGCCCTGCCCGCCCACGTCCCATCGCAGGCTACACGCTGGCGGCCAGCTGGTCGCCCGACTGGTGCAAGACGCACGGGAACCCCAAGGCGATGCAGTGCGACACCCGCTTCGGGCGCTTCGGCTTCATCCTTCACGGCCTCTGGCCCGAGGCCGCGCGGGGCCCCTCCCCGCAGTGGTGCGCAGTGACGCCCCTGCCCCGCCCGCAAACGCTGCGCAAGCACCTGTGCATGACCCCATCGCCCTCGCTGCTGGTCCACGAATGGGCCAAGCACGGCAGCTGCATGACGAAGGACCCGGCCAGGTACTACCGCGTGAGCGCGATTCTGTGGCGCTCGGTTCACTGGCCCGACGCCGACCGCCTCTCGCGCAAGGAGGACCTGAGAGCTCGAGACTTTCGCGACGCCTTCCTCGCGCGCAACCGCGACTGGCCGCGCAAGGCCATCGGCATCCACCTCAGCCGCCGGGGTTGGCTGCACGAAGTGCGCCTGTGCTACGGCGCGGACTTCCGCCCCCGAGCCTGCGACACCCGGCGCCTCGGCGCGCGCGACGAGACCCCCATGAAGATCTGGCGGGGGCTTTGAGCCCGAAAATCAGGAAATGGATTCCGAGGGCCATCGCCCTCGGGCTCCCCAAACTGTCTGGCTCACCTTTTGCGCGCCACCCTGGCTGAGAACGGTGAGGCCGCCCATTTTGGGGTCAAGGGGCGATGGCCCCTTGGAAATTCCCCTTTTCCAACTTCCCGGCCCTCGTCCCGATCAACGCCGCTCGCGAAAGAAGGTGCGCAGGAGGTCCGCCGCTTCGGCCTCGCCCATGCCGGAATAGACCTCCGGGCGGTGGAGGCACTGGGGGTGATCGAAGACGCGCGCTCCGTGTTCGACGGCCCCGCCCTTGGGATCGCTGGCAGCGTAGTAGAGCCTCGCGATACGGGCATGGGCGATCGCGCCGGCGCACATCGCGCAAGGTTCGAGCGTCACCCACAGCTCGCATCCGGTCAGCCGTTCGTCGCCGAGGATTCGCGCGGCCTCGCGAATCGCCTCGATTTCGGCGTGGCTCGTGGGGTCGTGGCGAGCTCTGGGCGCGTTGCGTCCCGTGGCGATCACCTTTTTATCCTTCACCACCACAGCGCCGATGGGGACCTCCCCCGAATCGGCGGCTTCGCGGGCTTGCGCGAGGGCGAGAGCCATGTATTGGGGGAGCGGCCAGCGGGTCATGTACCCTGCGCTAGCCTGCGAAATCCGCCCATGCAACTTGACCTTTGCACAGGGAATCAGTAAGGGCGCGCCTTCCCGTACTTACGGCAACCGTTTTTTTCGAGCGAGAGTAAACATGTCCCGCATCTGCGAACTGACCGGCAAGGGCCGTCAGGTCGGCTGCAACGTCAGCCACGCCAACAACAAGACCAAGCGCGTCTTCCTGCCCAACCTCCAGAACGTCACGCTGATGTCGGAACGTCTGGACCGCAGCTTCAAGTTCCGTGTCTCGACGCACGGTCTGCGCTCGGTCGAGCACAATGGTGGCCTCGACAACTGGCTGCTCAAGACCTCGGACGGCAAGCTCAGCCCGCGCGCCCTCAAGGTGAAGCGCGAGCTCAAGAAGCAGCAGGCCGCCTGATTGCCCTCACCCCGCAAGGGGTGAACGGCCAATTCGGCTTCTCGCAAGGGCGTGCGGTTTACCCGCGCGCTTTTTGCGTGTCCTTTGCTATCTGAACCAGCGCTCAGCGGGCGGGTTTCGACGCGCCCGTGCAGGGTAGCTGCGCGGGATCGACCGACAGCTTCCACAAAAGCGTGCTCTGCCAGTGCCGCATGAAGTTGTCGTCCGAGATCAGCCAGATCTCGACGCGGCCTTGCGCGCCCTCACGCACCGCCATCCCCTCGAAATTGTCGAGCGGCATGTCCGAGGCCAGCACCGCGACCTCCTGCGAGGTCCAGGTCTCGCCCGGCACGATGTCGCGCGGATCGGCAATCACGATGCGCCCCGCAAAGGTCAGCGGCGCCGGCCAGACCAGCCGCCGCATGAGCACCAGCACGCGCCCATCAGGCAACGTGGCGGCATCAACCGCGGAAAAGTTGCGCGCCCCTGCAAACTGCAGCCGCTGGGCTTTCCCGCCCTCTTGCGGCCCCTCTACCGGATCGCCGTCAAACAGCACCGCGTCGTGCAAGCGCCCGCCCGTGCCCGACGTCGGTGTCTCGCGCAGGACGAGAAAACGTCCGTCACGCAGCCGCGTCATCGCCTCGGGTCCCGAATTGACGTCCCAATCGCGCATCGCGGCAGGCTTCACGCGTTTCTCTTCACGTAACTGTGCGTCCGTGCGCGCAATCGCGTTGACGCCCTCCATGCCCAGCCAGATCGCGCCGCTTCGCAAGTCCCGAAACGCCGATTCGACGTCACGATCCTCCTTCTCCTTGCTGCGCGTCGCCAGGCCAACCTTGCCATAGGCATGGCGAAAGGGCGCCCCTGCGCGCATGGAGAGGTGCAGCCACATGCCTCCGTCGCTGATCGCCAGAAGCTGGTCATCGCCTATCGGCACCAGCGCCGAATAGCCGCCCGCACGCGCACCGCTCAGTTGCCAGGCGCCTTCCAGGCGCAAGGGTCCAAGATCGCGCGCCAGCCGGCCCCGATCGGGCAAACGCTGACGCACGAGCACAAGACCGTTGCCCTCCGGGTCCGGCAGCTGCGGCGATCGCACCCAGATCGGCACGACGAGCCCGGCCAGCAGGATCAACGAAGCGATACGAGCGAGCACGGGACCTCTTTAAAGGCGGATATCGCCAGGTTAGGGTATATAAAGCAGGAAGAAAGGAGATTTCCGAGGGCCATCGCCCTCGGGCTCCCGGACCTGTCCAGTTCACCTTGCGCCCGCCCCCCTGGCTGAGAAAGGCGAGGTTGCCGATTTTGGGGTCAAGGGGCGATGGCCCCTTGAAAAATCCTTCTCCCGGACTAGCGCGATCAGTTCATCGGCCCAGTAAACAGGATCGGATCGACGCGCGCGTCCTTCCACTTGATCGACCAGTGCAGGTGCGGCCCGGTCGCGCGGCCCGAGCTGCCGATCTTGCCGATCACCTGGCCCTGGCGCACCGTATCGCCCACCTTCACCTCAATTTCCGAGCAGTGCAGGAAGGCGCTGTTGAGGCCATTGCCATGGTCGATCATCAGCAAGTGCCCCTCAAGCGAGAAGGGCTTGGAATCGGCCGCCAGAATCACCGTGCCATCGGCCGGTGCAACAAACGGCGTCCCGCTGGTGCCGGTCGCGATGTCGAGGCCCGAGTGGTAGCTGCCCGGCTCACCGCGATAGATGCGCTGCGAGCCGAAGCGGCCCGAGATTCGCCCCTTCACCGGCCAGATGAAGTCCTGCGTCCAGCCCATGGCGCCGGTGCGCTTGGCGCGCGCGGCCACGATCTGGGCAAGTTCGGGACGGCGGATCTTCATGAAGGCTTCGGACGGCCCGCCCTTGCGGCGCGCGACATTCACCCGCTCGATGTTCCACTTGCGCGGCGAAACCGAGATCGTGCGCTCGACCACCGAACCATCGGCAAGCGTGGCGACGAGGCGGGCGCTATCCTTGGCATCGCGGTCGAAGGCGGCGAACCACTGGCCCGACCCTTCCGCCACGCCGACATCCTCGCCGTCAAGCGTCATGGAAACGGTGCCCCTGGGCGCGACGCCGCGAATCCAGCCCCCTTGCGTGACTTCGCCGGTAAAGGAGAGGCCCTGCCCGCGCGCCGCATCATCGGCCGCGTGGGCCGGGCGCTCGGCAGCAAGAAACGTGCCCGAGGCGAGAACCGCGCAGCCAAGAGCGCTCCCCAAGGCCAGCCGGCCAAGGAGGGACGTGGGTGCAATCTTCGTCATGGGATGGTTCCCTGGGTCAGGTGTCCGAGAGCATGCGGCGCGTCGCGATCTCCGCGCTCGCGTAAGCTTCCTGCCGCTCCGCGCTCCAGTAGCGCAGCTCCTCGAGCGCGATGGGCTCGCCGGTCACGGCGCAATTCACGTAGTTGCCCGGGCTCAGCATACGGTAGCTGCTGGGCCCGTAGGCGAGCTTGGCGGGACGGTCGGCAGAAGACATTAGCATGCCCTTGGATCTAGCAGAGGCCCCGCCTCAAAACAAATCGCCCTGTCGCGGTTCCTCGGCCTTCGGTCGCGGGGCAGGCGCGGGCTTGGGGCTGGCCCTGGGTGCCGGGGCCGGAGCCGGGCCCGAAGAGCCGGAAGGGGCCACGCCCTCGCCCACCGCGACCGCCAGTTCGCCATCGCGAAACTCAAGGACGAGGCCGGTTTCGGCCGCTGCCTTTTCGCGCGTGGTCAGCGCCTTGCCGTCCACGGTCTTGACCAGCGCATAGCCCCGTTCGAGCGGCAGGCGCGGGTTGAGCTGGGGCAGCACGCGCGCAAAAGGCGCCAGCCGGTCGCGGTCCTGTGCCCAGCGGCGGGTCAGGAGGCGTGGCTCAAGGCCCGTACCGGCCAGGTCCTTGCCCGCCTGGACTACCTGGCGCTGAAGCAGCGGCAGCGAGAGCCTGGCGGCGGCGACGCCCAGATGCTCACGCTTGCGCCCCGCCCGGTCTTTGAGGCCGCGCCGCAGCCGGTCGGTAAGATCGTCAAGCGCCTGCGCCTTCATGGCCAGGATCGCATCGGGCTTGGGTAGGCGCTGCACGCGCGCTTCCAGCCGTTCCCGCCCCAGCGTTACCGGACGCAGCGCGCAGCGGCGCATGCGAAAGCCCATCTCATCCAATTGGCCCAGCAGTTCGCGGCGCACCGGCACCGCCATTTCGGCGGCGGCGGTGGGCGTGGGCGCGCGTCGGTCCGCGGCATAGTCGCACAAGGTGGTGTCGGTCTCATGCCCCACGGCCGAGATGACAGGGATCGAGCATTCGGCCACCGCGCGCACGACCACTTCCTCGTTGAAACTCCACAGGTCCTCGATCGAACCGCCGCCGCGCGCGACGATGACAAGGTCGGGGCGCGGCACCGGACCGCCGGGCGCGATGTCGGAGAAGCCGCGCACCGCATTCGCGACCTGCTGGGCAGCGCCTTCGCCCTGCACCAGCACGGGCCAGACCAGAACCTCGCTCGGGAAACGATCAGCCAGGCGGTGAAGGATGTCGCGGATGACCGCGCCCGTGGGCGAGGTGACGACACCGATGGTGCGGGGCAGGAAGGGCAGCGCGCGCTTCCTCTCGGGCGCGAAGAGACCTTCGGCGGCGAGCCGCGCGCGCAGCTTTTCCAGGAGCGCCAGCAGCGCGCCCTCGCCCGCGATCTCCATCGATTCGATCACGATCTGGTACTTGGAGCGCCCGGGATAGGTCGTCAGCTTGCCCGCCGCGACGACCTCGATCCCGTCCTCGGGCCGGAAGGCGAGGCGCTGCGCGTTGCCGCGCCACATCACCCCATCGATCACCGCCTTGTCGTCCTTCAAGGCGCAGTAGAGGTGCCCGGAGGCCGCGCGCTTGACGCCCGAAAGCTCTCCGCGCAGGCGTACATAGCCGAACCGATCCTCGACCGTGCGCTTCAATCGGGCCGAAATCTCGGTGATCGAGAGCGGCGCGGCGTTGTCCCCTGCGCCCTCCTTCGCTACCAGCCCCTCCAAGCGACCGTATTCGGTATTGTCATCGTCAGTGGATCGATTGAAAGGCACGGGGTTATGAACATCCTTCTTCTGGGCTCGGGCGGGCGCGAACATGCGCTGGCATGGAAGATGGCGCAATCCCCGCTGTGCGACGTGCTCTACGCTGCCCCCGGAAATCCGGGTATCGCGCAGGACGCGACCTGCGTGGAGCTGGATGCGACCGACCACGGCGCCGTCCTCGCCTTCTGCGAGGACAAGCGCATCGGGCTCGTCGTGATCGGCCCCGAGGCCCCGCTCGTCGACGGCCTTGCCGATTCGCTGCGCGAGGCTGGCGTTCCGGTGTTCGGTCCCAACAAGGCCGCCGCCCAGCTCGAAGGCTCCAAGGGCTTTACCAAGGACCTGTGCGCCAAGGCCGACATTCCCACCGGCCGCTATGTGCGCGTCACCAGCGAATCGGCCGGACTTGCCGCTCTGGCCGAATTCGGCGCGCCCGTGGTGGTGAAGGCCGATGGCCTTGCCGCGGGCAAGGGCGTGACCGTCGCGATGACCGAGGCCGAGGCCGAAATGGCGGTCATGGAAATCTTCTCGGGGCGCTTTGGCGAGGCGGGCGCGGAAGCGGTGATCGAGGAATACCTGGATGGTGAGGAAGCCAGCTTCTTCGCGCTGACCGATGGTTCGACCATCGTGCCCTTCGCCAGCGCGCAGGACCACAAGCGCGTGGGCGATGGCGACATCGGCCCCAACACCGGCGGCATGGGCGCCTACAGCCCGGCCAAGGTGCTCACCCCCGAGCTCACCGCCGAGACGATGACCCGCATCATCGCGCCCACCGTACGCGCGCTCGCCGACGAGGGCATGCCCTATAACGGCGTCCTGTTCCTGGGCCTCATGCTCACCAAGGACGGCCCCAAGCTTATCGAGTACAACTGCCGCTTCGGCGATCCGGAATGCCAGGTGATGATGATGCGCCTGCAGAGCGATCTCGTCGAACTGCTCCACGCCTGTGCGGAGAACCGCCTCGGCTCGGTCGCGCCGCCGCGCTTCTCCGACGAGCCCGCACTCACCGTGGTGATGGCCGCGCACGGCTATCCCGGCACGCCCGAGAAGGGCGGCGCGATCAAGGGGATCGAGGGCAACGAGAACGACCACGTGAAGGTCTTCCACGCCGGCACCGCGCTCAAGGACGATACGCTGGTGGCGAGCGGAGGCCGCGTGCTCAACGTGACCGGCATGGGGTCTTCGGTCAGCGAAGCGCAGGGGCGTGCCTACGCCGCGCTCGACGCGATCGACTTCCCGACCGGCTTTGCCCGTCGCGACATCGGTTGGCGCGAGGTGGCGCGCGAGAAGAGCGCCCACTAAGCCCATGATCAAGCACGCCGACGCCATCCTCAAGCTGTGCCTTGCGGCCGGGGCCCTGTTGGGCGGGGCGGGCGTCGGCTTCTACTACGGCATCTACCTGCCCTCGCAGGACATCCGTGAGCAGAGCCAGGCCATGGCCCGACGCCAGGAGAACGCGGTCCAGCAGACCGACGCACTGGCCCAGCAGGCCCGGCGCGAAAAGGCCGCGCAGACCGCCTTCGAGGACTGCGTGAGCCGCGCCCAGCTTTCCTACAAGAACCACTGGAGCGCCGCCTGCCGCGCCCAGCACGCCGCCGACGTCGCCGAGTTCGAGGACTGCGCGGACAACTTCTTCGCCACCGAGAGCGGATGCCGCCGCAAGCATCCGATCCGGCCCGAACGCGGCTGCGCGCTCACCACCCAGCTTGCCGACCGGCTCGTCGAGGAACGCCGCGAGGCGCGCCGCGAATGCCAGGTAGACCTGGAAGAGGCTCGGCGCCGGGCGTCAGCGCAGGCCTGAACGGGCGACCTCACCTCCCTCAGCCAAGTGGGCGCGCAAAAGGTGAGCCAGACAGTTCCGGGAGCCCGAGGGCGATGGCCCTCGGATTTCTCTCCTTCGTCTCTTGATTGATCACACCGCCGCGCGGCTGAGCCCTCCGGGCGGCTCGTCGAGCAAGAGCTTCACCATCATCGCCAGCCTCTTGGCGTCCTCGCGTGCGAGGTGCTCCTTGGGAAGCTTGGCCCGCGCGGCGTCCAGCGCGCGCACGACCTGTTCGCGCGTGTAACCCCGCCGGCCGATGAATTCGCCCAGGTACCGGATCGGGAAGGGAAGGGGTTTGCCGATGGCGTGGCACAGGACCTCGAACCAGTATTCGTCGAGGTCAGCATCGGCGTAGAGGTCGCAGTCCTCGGTGAAGGCAACCATCTCGGCATAGACCTGCGCGGGCGGCAGACCTTGGGATTCCAGCAGTTCGCGGCTGATGCCATGGAGGCTCTCGGCCTCATCGGACCAGTCCCAGTAAGTCCAGCGGGGCGAGGGCTTGATGAGCCAGGCCCGGCTGCGCCCGTCCACGCGCGCGATGGCGACCTCGATGGGAAAGGATTGCCCGTACTCGGGCAGGCAGCTTGCCTCGAAGTCGATCAGCGCCGGACAGGTCAATCGGCCAACTCCCCAGTTCCGGGCGGTCCGTCGGGCAGCACACCAAGGCGCTGCCCGACGGACCGGAACCGGAAAATCGGCCCCTGTCGGGTCAGACGCCAGCAAGCGCCTTGAGATCGGCTTCCGGACGGGCCCCCATGTGCGAAATGATCTCGGCTGCACAGACTGCCCCAAGCTTGAGGCACTTGGCAACCTCCATGCCGCGCACGTGGCCATAGAGGAAGCC
>NZ_JALHAT010000063.1:0-1294 GCF_022818885.1 Novosphingobium mangrovi
TCGGCCCCTGTCGGGTCAGACGCCAGCAAGCGCCTTGAGATCGGCTTCCGGACGGGCCCCCATGTGCGAAATGATCTCGGCTGCACAGACTGCCCCAAGCTTGAGGCACTTGGCAACCTCCATGCCGCGCACGTGGCCATAGAGGAAGCCGGCCGCGAACAGGTCACCGGCGCCCGTCGTGTCGACGACCTTGGCGATGGGCTCGGCCGGGACCTGGGTCACCTCGCCGCCGGTCGCGGCGACCGCGCCCTTTTCGCTGCGGGTCACGACCAGCGTTCCGATCTTGGGCGCAAGTGCGGCGATCCCGGCGTCGAAATCGTCCTCGCCGGTCAGCGCGGCCAGTTCGACCTCGTTGGCAAAGAGGATGTCGATCAGGCCATCGGCGATGAGCGCGCGGAAGTCATCGCCATGACGGCTGATGACGAAGGCATCGGACAGCGTGAAGGCAACCTTCGCGCCCGCGCCGCGCGCGGCATCAATCGCCTTGCGCATGGCAGCGCGCGGCTCTTCGGGATCCCACAGGTAGCCTTCGAGGTAGAGCACCTTGGCGCGCGCGATCATGTCGAGATCAAGCGCCTCGGCGGGCAGGTACTGCGAGGCGCCGAGGAAAGTGTTCATCGTGCGCTGGCCGTCGGGCGAGACGAAGATCAGGCAGCGCGCCGTCGGCGGGTCGCCTGCGCGCGGCGCGGTGGTGTAGGCGATGCCGCCCGAACGGATGTCGTGCGCGAAGATCTCACCCAGCTGGTCGTCGGCAACCTGGCCGATGAAGCCGCAGTCGGCGCCCAGCGCGGCAAGACCGGCCAGCGTGTTCGCCGCCGAACCACCCGAGATCTCGGTTGCCTGGCCCATGCGCGCGTAGAGCGAGGTCGCCCCCTCGGTGTCGATCAGGGTCATGCCGCCACGCACCATGCCCAGCTCCTCGATCAGGGCATCCTCGCAGGGGGCCATGACATCGACAATGGCGTTACCGATGGCAACGACGTCCAGGGTAGTCTCGCTCATGCAGCTTGTTTCCTCAGGCTAAGGGGTTGTTCGGCAGTGAACTTCACGCAGCACACAGGTTTTTGCACCGCATCATGGCGCGAGTAGCCTGCCGTCTGTCGCGGTGCAACCTTCCCCGCCCCCGCGGCCCGTTGACACAGGAGCAGCGGCGGGCGATGCGCTGGAGCCATAATGACGACGATCCGCCCCGCACATTCGCGCCTTCGCCGCCGCCTTTCCACGCCCGCCCGCACGCCGCTCCCGGGGAGGGGAGCCGCGCTCCTGCTGGCCGGGGCCCTGGCGCTGGCGGGCT
>NZ_JALHAT010000064.1:0-20312 GCF_022818885.1 Novosphingobium mangrovi
GGCCCTGGCCCTGCGGCTCGGGCTTGCGGCGGGTGGGAGCGGGCAGGCGGCGCGCCTCGACCACGAAATCCTCGGGCAGGCCGAGCGCGGTCAGCTTGACGCGGGTCAGGCGCTCGATGTCGCGGATGTAGGGCTTCTCGTCCGGCGCGACGAAGCTCACGGCCACGCCGTCGGCACCCGCACGCGCGGTGCGGCCGATCCGGTGGACGTACTGTTCGGGCACGTTCGGGATCTCGAAGTTGTAGACGTGCGACACGCCCGAGACGTCGATGCCGCGCGCGGCGATGTCGGTCGCGACAAGGACGCGGATCGTGCCCTGGCGGAAGCCGCCGAGCGCAGCGGTGCGCTGGGCCTGGCTCTTGTTGCCGTGGATCGCGGCGGCGGGGATGCCCGCGGCGGTCAGGTGGCGCACCACGCGGTCCGCGCCGTGCTTGGTGCGGGTGAAGACAAGCGCGCGGTCGATCGCGCCGTGCTCGGCCTTTTCGGCAGCGTCCTCGGCGAGACCTTCCCGCAGCCGGATGGTAAGCAGCGCCTGCTTCTCGGCCTGGTTGATGAAGGTCGCGTACTGCTCGACGCGCTCGGCCGTGGTCGACTGCGGGGCGACCTCGACCTTGATCGGGTTGTTGATGAACTGCTTGCCCAGCTCGGCAATGGCCTGAGGCATGGTGGCCGAGAAGAACAGGCTCTGACGCTGCTTGGGGAGCAGGGCGGCGACGCGCTTGAGCGGGACGATGAAGCCCAGGTCCATCATCTGGTCGGCCTCGTCGAGGACGAAGATCTCGACGTGCTTGAGGGTCAGCGCGCGGCTGTCGATGAGGTCGAGCAGGCGGCCGGGCGTTGCGACAAGGACGTCGCAGCCGCGTTCGAGCGCGCGGGCCTGCTTGCCCGCCGGAACGCCGCCGAAGACGCACTGGATCGAGAGATTGAGGAACTTGGCGTAGCCACGCATGTTGTCGGCGATCTGCGCGGCAAGCTCACGCGTGGGCGAGAGCACCAACATGCGGCAGCCCGCGTTCTGGCGCGGCTTGGGATCGGCGGCGAGGCGATGCAGCGAGGGCAGCGAGAAGGCCGCCGTCTTGCCGGTCCCGGTCTGCGCGATGCCAAGCAGGTCGCGGCCCTCCAGCAGCGAGGGGATCGACTTGCGCTGGATCGGCGAGGGATCGGTATAGCCCTTGGCCTCGAGCGCACGCAGCAGGGGCTCGGCCAGACCAAGGTCGTTAAAATAGGACATGCACGTCACTTTCAAGTTGTCATGCTTGGTGCGCGCCAGGAACATCGAAGCAAGCGCGCGCACGGCAAGGTGTCGTTCGGGCGACCCTGCGTGAAGAAGGAAGCTTGGTTCTATCGCAACCGCTCGTCCGGGCCGGTCCGGGATTTTTCGGCTTTTCGCCTACCCCTGGACCTCACGCCGCTCGCGGACTGCAGCGCAGGAATCACTCCTGCGCGCCGGTTGCGGGATGGCAGATAGGGGCGTTCTGTGGAAAACGCAAGATAATTGCGCTTGCCGGTCCGATCCGAATCGGCTGAGCATGGAGCCCATGCCCGAGGTCCCCTCCCCCTGCCGCAACACCTGCGCGCTCGATTCCGCCCGGCGGGTCTGCCGCAGCTGCCACCGCACGATCGAGGAGATCGTCGCCTGGCCCCGCCTTGATGAGGCAGGCAAGCGCGCAGTCTGGGCGCGGCTGGATGCGTTGGCGACAAAGTGAGGGTGCAGATGCGCGAGCCTGACTTGCAGGTCGATGGCTGGTGCCTGGACGATGGCGAGGTCTACCACGCAGCCGCGCCGGATACGTTCTGGAGCGGAATCGAGCTTCCCTTCCAACCGCGTCATGTGATCGACATTGACGTGATCGACATCGACAAGGGGGATGCCAATACGCGCGCACGTGCGCAGAGCACCCCAAGGCGGCGCTGGCCAGGAGCCAAGGCCGTCTAGCTCAGCTCTCCCGGTCCCACTTCTGCGTTTCGGGGTCGGCGCTCACCACCAGGCGGCGCAGGGCTGCGCGGGCAAGGCGCTCGACCTCGACCTTGCGGCGCGCGGCGGCAAGCTGACGCAAGGGGGCCGGACGCAGGATCTCGGCGTCGTAGCTGTCCGCCACGATCACTCCGCAGGTATCGGGCAGGAACGCCTCGGTCTCCAGCGGAGCGCGGTCGAGCGCGGGGGGCAGCGCCCAGTAGAACCTGTCGCAGAAATCGAGATAGTCGGTCCACTTGCCATCGCCCAGCAGGTCGGCCCGGCTTACCTTGATCTCCACGATGATGACCTGCCCGCGCGCGTCCACCCCCATGAGGTCTGCGCGCCGACCGTTGCGCAGCATCATCTCGGGCAGGCACCAGATGTCGTTGCGGGCAAAGAGCCGCGAGACGCCGCGCACGACGTCGGAGGCAACGAGGGAGGCGCTGCTCTCGGCAGCGGGATCGGGGCGAATCGAATCGGTGACGGGCATGCCCGCCATGATAAGAACAAAATGGGAACTTGCAACGTGTAGCCGATAGCTCAGGCCATCCGGCGCGCGGTCCCCTGCGGACTGAGGGCCAGATGGAGGAGCCCGTCGCGGGTGCGCACGAACTCGCTCCACAGCGCGCGGGCGGCGGCCTGGGGATGGCTCCCGCGCGCAAGGGCGGCGAGCAGCGCGGAAAGTCCCGCCTCCATGATCGCCGAGAGGTCCGCGATTTCCTGTTCGGCCTGGAGGCGGCGATCCTCTCCCGCATCGCGGACCTGCGCAGGGAATGCCCGGATGGCCTGGGTAAGCGGGGGGCAAGGGGCCCCGGCGATGCTGGCAATGGCTTGCGCGGCATCATGCAGGGCCGACCACTTCATGGACAGCGCGCTCGCCGACCCGTTTCCGAACTGGGCGCGCCCCGACCGGCCAGATCCGGTACCTGTAGTGGCAAATTTGCCCGTCTTGTGCGGAGTCGCGTCCATAGTCAGCCGGTTTAGGCGCGGTGCGCTTGCCAATTTCCTAACTGTCGCGCATTCACGCGCCCAACCCGCGCGCCCTTGTGGGTGAAGTTCCTGCACACGCGGATGGATTTGGCGCTGGCGTCCCCGCCAAGGCTCTGCTAGGCGGCGCTTTACTGCACCCGTAGCTCAGCTGGATAGAGCGCTGCCCTCCGAAGGCAGAGGCCACAGGTTCGAATCCTGTCGGGTGCGCCAGCCTTCTGTCCGTGGCAATGGCCTGATTCTCGTACAAGGGAGCGGCATTGCCGGGCGAGCTTGGCCCCCTTTTCTGTTGACCGACACTGTTTTCCAGACATCGCTCTCGATCATGGCGGCGTGATTTTGGCGTTGTGGCTTCGTGCCTGCGTTTGGCTGGCTGTTCCCTTGCGTGATGGACCGATCCGTTAGGCTACGTGGGTTGCATCCGTCCTGGAGCTACTTCGGTTTTACCTCGCCCCCACGCCTCCATAGCATCGCCCCAGACTGCTCACGGCCATGGCAGCGGGATAGCTGCGACACGCGATTTCGGTGTCTGCGAGGGGGATGAAGAACCATGTTGTATGTTGAAGAGGCCGATCTGGCCTTCATCCATGTGCCCAAGAACGCGGGCCAGAGCATTCGCCGTGCGCTCGGCGGCTGCGGCCGACTTTCCTATGCGGCCATGGCCAAGGATCTGGGGGTCGACGAGCCAACCGCCGAGGGTCTGATGGAAGAGCCGGTGACAGGGCGGCCGGGGATCGACACGGAGGTCCAGCCTGAACATGTGCCGCTGCCATTCTTGAAACTGGCTTTTCCTTGCAGCTTTGAACAACTGCAGGCGGCGAAGAGCTTCATCATGGTGCGTCCTCCTCGCGACCGGTTCCTTTCGGCCTTGCTGCAGCGGATCCGCGAATATGGCGGGGCGGCGGCGTTGCGGGTGGACGATCCGATCGTGGCACAGGAAGCGCGCCGGATCTGCAACTGGCTCGAGGGACGCGGGCCTTTTTACGACATGCCCTACATCCATTTCTCCCGGCAGGTCGATTACGCCGAGATCGATGGGGAGAGGATCGTTTCGGCGCTGTTCCCGCTGGAGCGTACGGATGCGCTTGCCGCATGGGTCAGACGTGAGACCGGGTTGGAGCTTGACGTGGCGCACGACCATGCCCGGCGTGAACCCAAGGCCTGGGCAAGTTCGCTGCAGCCCGCCGTGCGCTTCATCGGCCGCAACCTCCTGCCCCAGACGCTCAAGAAGGCGATCTATCCCTTATGGATGAACAGCGCGGCTTTTGCCAATGCGGCCAGTCGCTACGATACGGTTCGTCTCGATCCGGACGTGGAGCGTTTCATCGCGGACTATTATGCCCCGGATGCGGCCCTCTACGCCGAGGCACAGCGCTTTGCTCAGGATATCATGCAGCCGGTCCGCATGGCGGGGTGAGGACAATAGATAGAAGGCCCTTTTCAAGGGGCCATCGCCCCTTGACCCCGGAATCGGCGAGCTCACCTTTCTCCGCTACGGTAACGCATGAGAGGTGAGCTCGACAGTTCGGGGAGCCCGAGGGCGATAGCCCTCGGTTCTAGTTCTTTCCCTGTTGTCCGTTTTCCGCGCTTGCCCCGGTTCGAAGGTTCAGGGACGTCCGGTCCTCGTATCGTCGAACTTGGAGCTGCCGAAGGTGGCCCAGTCGGTGCCCTCTCCCGGCGGGGCGGGAAGTTCGGTCTCCACGTCCTCGGGCGCGCTGCAGCGGCGAAAGCGGCGGTGAATGTAGGACTTGGCGATCATGTTCGCCGAGATGGGCGCGCTCAGGAACAGGAACAGGGTGATGAGCAGCTCGTGGCTCGACCATTCCTGGCTGTGCAGCGGAAACCAGGCCATCGAGGCGAGGAGGATGCCGCCGACGCCCAGCGTCGTGGCCTTGGTGGGGCCGTGCAGGCGGGTCATCAGCGAGGGCAGGCGTGCAAGGCCCCAGCTGCCGATGAGCGCGAAGGCGCCCCCCAGCACGATGAGAAAGGCCACGAGTGCGTCAAGCAGGGTGGTCATGGTATCGCCGCCTGTCATTCCACGATGTCCCCGCGCAGGAGGAACTTGGTGTAGGCCACCGTGCTGACGAAGCCGACCATGGCCATCAGCAGCGCGGCCTCGAAGAAGACCGTGGTGTCCGCAAAGATGCCGAACAGCATGATGAAGGCGATCGCGTTGATGACCATGGTGTCGAGCGCGAGGATGCGGTCGGGCGCGGTTGGTCCCTTCAGCAGGCTCCACAGGTTGAGCAGCATGGCCAGCGCTACGCAGGCAAGTGCGATCTTGAGGGCGATGTCGATCACGCGAAGATCTCCATGAGGCGGCGTTCGTAGCGCTGCTTGATCTGGGCGATTTCACCGTCCGGATCGTCGGTGTGCAGCGCATGGACGAGAAGGTGGCGCGCATCGGTCGAGATGTCGACCGAGACGGTGCCCGGCGTCAGGCTGATCGTGCCCGCCAGCACCGTGATGGCTTCGGCCGATTGCAGTTCGAGCGGGACCGAGAGCCAGGCCGGGCGCAGGTCCTTGTTGCGCTTGAACAGGATCAGCCGCGCGACGTGGAAGTTGGCGACGACGATGTCGTAGAGCACCAGAAACACGTAGCCCACGAGCGGCAGGCCCAGGCGCAATTTTGCACGTTCGGGCCAGAAAGGCGCGCTGAAGAGCGGGACCAGGACCGCGAAGACGAGGCCCAGAATCGCGACTCCCAGGTTGAGGGAGTTGAACACGATCATCCACATGACCAGCAGCATGGCGGTCAGACCGGGGTGCGGGAGGAGGCGGTGCATCACGGAGCATCTCCTTGCGCGTTCGGGCTCGGGGTGGTGGCGGTCCCCAGGACCGAGCGCAGGTAGAGCGGCTTGTCGAGAACTTGCGCGGCGGTCCCTTGGGTGTAGCGCGTGGCCGGGCCGGCGAAAACGGTGAGGCCGACCAGCAGGGCGAGCAGGAACAGGCAGGGCAAGGCCTGGACGAGGCGCGGCGGCTCGCGATCTTCGGGTAGCTCGGGCGTGTCATCGTGCTTCCAGAAAACGGTGCTGCCCGCCCGCGCGAGCGCGACGACGGCGATGAGGCTGGTGACCAGGATCACGCCCCAGATCCAGGCCGCGTGCGGGCTGACCAGCGCGGCATCGAGGATCAGCAGCTTGCCGAAGAAGCCTGAAAGCGGGGGAAGCCCGGCAAGCGCCACGCCGCCGGCCAGGAACAGGAAGGCCAGGAGCGAGGCCCCGGCAAAGCGCGGGGTGGGTACGATGGCATCGCCCTCCACGCCGCGCCAGCGCACGATGAGGTCGACCGTAAGGAAGAGCAAGGCGGCCGCGATGGTTGTGTGGGGCAGGTAGTAGAGCGCGGCGGCAAGGCCATCGCCATCGAACAGGGCGATGGCGACGAGCAGGGTGCCTGTCGAGCCGATGAGGCCAAAAGCGGCGAGGTCGCGAAGGCCACGTGCTGCGAGCATTCCGGCAAACCCTAGGACAATCGTGCCGAGCGCGGCGGGAAGCAGGATTGGCTCGGCCACATCGCCGAAGATCAGCGGGGTGGTGCGGATGATCGAGTAGGCGCCGACCTTGGTCATGATCGCGAAGAGCGCAGCGACGGCGGGCGCGGTCGAGGAATAGGCGCGCGGCAGCCACAGGTGGAGCGGCAGCAGCGCGGCCTTGAGCGCGAATACGGCGATGAGAACGAGCCCGCCGGCCAGGAACAGCCCGCGGTCCCCTTGCGCCAGCTGCGCTCCGCGCGCGGCCATGTCGGCCATGTTGAGCGTGCCGGTCACCCCGTAGAGGATGCCAAGGCCCACCAGGAACAGGGTCGAGCCGGTCAGGTTGACGACGACGTACTGCACGCCCGAGGTCAGGCGGCGCGCGCCCTGTCCGTGCAGGATCAGGCCGTAGGAGGCGATCAGCAGGACCTCGAAGAAGACGAACAGGTTGAACAGGTCGCCGGTCAGGAAAGCCCCGTTGATGCCGAGCAGCTGGAACTGGAAGATCGGGTGGAAATTCCAGCCCTTGCGGTCAAGCTTGGTAAGCGCGGCGTGGGTCGCGACGGCAAATCCCACGACCGAGGTCAGAAGCAGCATCCAGGCCGCGAGCTGGTCGAGCACGAGGACGATGCCGAACGGCGCGGGCCAGTCGCCCATGGCGTAGGGCGTGGGGTCGGACTGGGAGGCGCGGATCAGCAGGGCCACCGCGATCAGCACCTGCAGCGCGGTCGAGCCAATGGAAATCCCGGCCGCGACGATGCGGCGGCGGCGGCGGAAGATGAGCGCCATCGTGCCCGCCAGCGAGGGCAGCATGATCGGCGCGGCAATCAGCGAGGCGGCCAGATTGTCGGAAATCGAAAGGTTCACGGACGGGTTTCCCCCAGCATGTCGATGCGGTGGGCGTTGCGGCGCTTGATCCACTCGTCACGGTCGCCGTCAAGCGGGTCGATGGCGGGGTCGGGCTCGCCGTCGACCTGGTCGGTTCCGGTCTCGAGGAAGGTGCGCAGCGAGAGCACGACAACCAGCGCGCTCATCCCGAAGGAGATGACGATGGCGGTCAGCACCAGCGCCTGGGGCAGCGGGTCGGTGTAGGTGGCGGCCTCCTCACTGAAGATCGGCGGGGCACCCACTTTCAGGCGGCCGATGGCAAAGAGGAAGAGGTTGATCGCGTAGGAGAGCATCGTCACGCCCAGGACCACCGGGAAGGTGCGTCCGCGCAGAGAGAGGTAGATGCCCGCCCAGGTCAGCGCGCCGATGGCGGTGGCGATGAGGAATTCCATGCTCATGCGGGTGTCTCCCCGTTCGTTTCACGCAGTCTGGCGGGGTCGATGTCCATGGGGCCGGCCTCGGCGGCCTTGGTCCCTGTGTCTTCCTTGTTGGCGCGCACGGCGATGTGGCTCAGCTCGGCCAGCGCCAGCATCACCGCGCCGATGACCGTCATGCCCACGCCCACGTCGAAGGCCATGGCCGAGGCCAGCTCGAAATCGCCCAGCAGCGGCAGGTGGAAGTGGCCAAAGGCGCTCGTGAAGAGCGGCGCGCCGAAGATCAGCGAGCCCAGCCCTGTCAGCGCGGCGATGGTGACGCCCAGGCCGATCAGCAGGTGCTCGTCGATGCGGCGGCGTGCGTCGGTCCATTCGAAGCCCGAGGCCATGTACTGCACCAGCATCGCGATCGAGGCGACGAGCCCGGCAATGAAGCCGCCGCCCGGCGCGTTGTGGCCGCGCAGGAAGATGTAGATGGCGACGATCGTGGCGAGCGGCAGCAGCACGCGCGCGGCCACCGCGAACATCATCGGGTGGCGTTCGGGCGAGCGCGGCAGCTCGGCGATCCAGGCGCGCAGGCGCTGCCCGGCGGCTCCGCGCGCGGCCGGCTGGAGCATCGCGAAGATCGTGAGCGCGGCAATACCCAGGACGGTGATCTCGCCGAAGGTGTCGAAACCGCGGAAGTCGACCAGCGTCACGTTGACGACGTTGTGGCCGCCGCCGCCCGATACGCTGTTCTCCCAGTGGTAGGTCGAGATCGGGTCGTTGGGCTCGCGGGTCATCACCGCCCAGGCCGCGAAGCCGACCGCGCCGCCACCGGCAAGGCCGATGAGCGCGTCGCGCAGGCGCAGCGGCATGCTGGAGAGGCGCGAAGGCTTCTTGGGCAGGAGGTTGAGCGCGAGCAGCATGAGCAGGATCGTCACCGTCTCGACCGAGATCTGCGTCAGCGCGAGGTCGGGTGCGGAGAGGTAGACGAAGGCGAGGCTGACGACGAGGCCGATCACCGAGATGAAGACCAGCGTCAGGAAGCGCTGCTGCTGGGCCACCAGCACCGCAGCGATGCCCGATAGCAGCAGCAGCCAGGCGACGATGGCGACAGGATGGGCGGGCAGGGTCTCGTGCGTGCCGGGCGTGTACCCGCCCTCGATCATGCCGTAGGCGCCCAGCGCAATGGCCAGCGCGAAGAGGACCGCCAGTTGGCGCTGGAGCGAGCCGTTGTGGATGGCATCGGACACGATGCGGGCGGCATCAACTAGGCGTTCGACGAGGCTTTCGAACAGGGCCTTGCCGTCGGGAAGGTTGGCGACGTCCCAGCCCCGCTGGAGCCCGGTGTGACGCCACAGCAGGAAGGCACCCGCGGCGACCGCGACGACGCTCATGCCCAGCGCCGGGGTCAGTCCGTGCCAGAGCGCGGGGTGGAAGGTCGGCGCGCGCCCGCCCGTCACCGCGTCGATGGCCGGGACCATCAGCGCGTGGGTGAGGGTGTTGGGGGCAAGGCCGACGAGGATGGTGAGGACGACCAGCAGCGCGGACGGGGCCCACAGACCCAGCGGCGGATCGTGGGGCTTGGCCGGATAGCTCTCGCGCTTGGGGCCCAGGTAGAGGTGGAAGATGTAGCGCAGCGAATAGGCGACCGAGAACGCGGCGGCGAGGACGGCAAGCATCGGCAGCAGCCAGTCCTGGCCAGACCAGACGGTGTGCGCGGCCTCTTCCAGCATCATTTCCTTGGAGAGGAAGCCGCCGAGTGGGGGCAGGCCCGCCATCGAGGCGGCCGCCACGATGCCCAGCGTCGCGGTGATCGGCATGAGCGTGGCCAGACCGCCCAGTTTGCGGATGTCGCGGGTGCCCGCCTCGTGGTCGACGATGCCGGCGTTCATGAACAGCGCGGCCTTGAACAGCGCGTGGTTGAGGAGGTGGAACAGCGCGGCCATCGCGGCTCCCGGCGTGCCGAAGCCCAGGAGCATGGTCATCAGGCCCAGATGGCTGACGGTCGAATAGGCCAGAATGCCCTTCAGGTCCTGCTTGAAGAAGCCGACGACGGCGGCCAGCAGCATGGTCACCAGGCCCGTCGTCGCGACGAGATAGAACCAGGTCTCGGTGCCTGCGAGGACCGGCCAGAGGCGCGCCATCAGGAAGACGCCCGCCTTCACCATGGTGGCCGAGTGCAGGTAGGCGCTCACCGGCGTGGGCGCGGCCATGGCGTGGGGCAGCCAGAAGTGGAACGGGAACTGCGCGGACTTGGTGAAGCAGCCCAGGAGGATGAGAATGAGCGCGGCCGGGTAGAGGGGCGAAGCCTGGATCGTCTCACCCCGGGCGAGAAGTGCGCCCAGCTCGTAAGTGCCCGCGATGTGGCCCAGCAGCAGCAGCCCGGCAATGAGGGCAAGCCCGCCTCCGCCGGTGACCGCGAGTGCCATGCGCGCGCCCTGCCGACCTTCCGCCTTGCCGCTGCGAAAGCCGATGAGAAGGAAGGAGGAAAGGCTCGTTAGCTCCCAGAAAACCAGCAGCAGCAGGATGTTGCCGGAAAGCGAGATGCCCACCATCGCGCCCTGGAACAGCAGCAGCAGCGAGAGGAAGCGTCCCAGCGCCTCGTCGCCCGGCAGGTAGAAGCGTGCGTAGATGACGATGAGCAGGCCAATCCCCAGGATCAGCCCGGTGAACAGGAACGCGAGCCCATCGAGGCGCAGCGAGAAGGCCAGGTCGAGCGCGGGCACCCATTCGGCCCGGAACGACTGGACCGAACCGGATAGGATGTCAGGAGCCGTGCCGCCGAGGAACCAGAGGCCGGCCAGGACCGGGGCCAGCGCCACAAGGGTCTGTGCGTTGCGGCTCAGGCGGCCGCCCGCGGCCAGCAGGAGGCAACCGATGAACGGCAGGACGGCAATCAGGACCAGATGCAAGAGTTTCCCCCTTGTTGCCGACCGGAACGGCAGCAATTGCGTAGGTGTTCAGCGATGGAGAGCCCGTTTCCTCGCTCAGGGCGCCGGACGCAAGCCCTAAGCGTCAACTTCCCGACATTCGCCCGGTTTCAGGAAGCTGGACAAACTCTTGTGCGCGCCTTGCGGGTTCTGGCGCACTCCGTCGAGGACGATGCGCAGGGCCAGTGCAAAGGCCTTGTCCTCGGGCATCGCCTTGGAGCCGCGCGCCGCGCCCAGCATCTCGATGGCCATATAGAGCATGTCCGGGGTGAAGCCTTCATCGACCTGTCCGCAGCCCCGCGCGGTTTCGAGGAGGAGGTCGAGCATGCGTTCATAGCGCGGACGCAGCCGCTCGGCGAAGGCCTGGATGCGGTCTTCATCGACGGTGCACAGGAGCGGGAAGTGGATCGAGGCGGCCCGGCTCTGGCAGGTGAGGGCATCAACCAGAAGAGCCGGATCGCCCGCGCGTGTCTCGATCGTCTGCAAGGCGTCCTCGATTTCGCCTTCGACCACCGCCATGATCAGTTCGGCGCGGTCGGCGAAGTGGCGGTAGAGCGTGCCGCGTCCGCATCCGGCCTCCTCGATCACTGCCTGGAGCGGGGTGTCGGGGCCGTGGCTCGCGAACACGTGCGCGGCGGCTTCGATCAGGCGCCGCCTATGTTCGAGCGCATCTGCACGCATGGGGGATCTCCTTGTCGTCTGCGTCGTCTGCCGCGTGTCGCCTTCCGCATGTTCGTGGCGCGCTGATACCGCGTGTCGGCGTCGAAGGCCACGAATAAACGGACAGGGCTTGTCCACTTATTGCGCGTGCGATAAGCCCCCTCCCCAATGATCCTCCTTTGGAACGGTGACACCGTGCTTCGATCTCTTCGCCCATGGCGCGTTGGCGCGCTGGCTGGACTTGCCTTGCTGGCAGCATGCGGAGGGGAGCCAACCCCGAGCGCGCCGCCCGCGGTTCCCGTCAGGACGATCAAGGTTACCCGCCAGGAAGTGCCCAACGTGATCGAACTGCCCGGCCGTATCGAAGCGGTCCGTTCGGCCGAGGTGCGCGCGCGCAGCGACGGTATCGTGCTGCGCCGTCTCTACGAGGAAGGCGCAAGCGTGGCGGCGGGCACTCCGCTGTTCGAGATCGATCCGCGTGATTACCGCGCGCAAGTGCAATCGGCCGAGGCCTCCCTCCAGCGCGCCATCGCCGCGCAGCAGAACGCGGCCTCGATTGTCACGCGCTACGAGCCTCTCATCGCCGAACGTGCGGTGAGCGCACAGGAATTCGACGCCGCGCAGTCCGATCTGCGCCAGGCCAACGCGCAGGTCAGCGAGGCGCGCGCCGCGCTCGACCGGGCCAAGCTCCAGCTCAGCTACACCACCGTTCGGGCACCCATCGCAGGCCGCGCCAGCAGCGCCGAGGTGACCGAAGGCGCGCTGGTGAGCGGGGCGGAAGGTACGCTCCTGACCCGTGTCGACCAGGTCAGCCCGGTCTACGCCGAGTTCAGCGTCTCCAGCGCCTCGGTGCTCGACACCTTTGCGCTGGTGCGCAGTGGAGAGCTCGCCGTGCCCGACCTTGAGACCATCGAGGTTTCGCTGATCCTCGAGAACGGCGAGGAATATGGCCCCGTCGGGCATCTCGACTTTGCGAGCCCCGTGGTTTCGCCCGAGACCGGCAGCCAGACCTTGCGCGCGCGCTTCGCCAATCCGGAACGCCTGCTGGCACCAGGGCAGTTCGTGCGCGGCCGCATCCGGCTGGGTGTGCGCAAGGACGGGATGACGGTGCCCGCGCGCGCGGTCCAGTTCCAGGGCTCGCAGCCGCAGGTTTCGGTGATGGGCGAGGACGGTTCGGTCAAGGCGCGCAAGGTGCGCCTGGGTGCCTTGCTGGGCAAGGACTGGATCGTCAACGACGGCCTCAAGCCCGGTGAGCGCGTGATCGTGGAAGGCTGGGCCAAGCTGCGTCCGGGCCAGAAGGCGACGGAGGCCAAGAGCGGGGCCAAGGCACCGGCAAAGGGCACGGCCAAGGCCGGGGGCGCCTGAGGCGATGGATCGGTTCTTCGTCTACCGGCCGGTTTTCGGCTGGGTCATCGCCGCGTTCATCGCGCTGGGCGGGATCATCGCGCTCCTCAACCTTGCCATCGAGCAGTACCCGTCCGTCGCGCCGCCCTCGCTCAATCTCAGCTACACCTATACCGGCGCCGATGCCGAGACGCTCGACAAGAACGTGACCTCGGTGATCGAGCGCGAGCTGAACGGGGTCGACAACTACCTCTATATGGCTTCGACCAGCCGTTCCAACGGCACGGGCGAGATCACGCTGACGTTCGAATCGGGCACCGATCTCGACGTCGCGCGGGTCGAGGTGATGGACCGGCTCAACCGCGCCGAGCCGCGCCTGCCGGAACAGGTGCGCCAGATGGGCATCCAGATCACCGACCGCGCCTCGGGCTTCCTGATGGTCGTCGCGATGTCCTCGTCCGATGCGTCGATGAGCGCGCTCGAGGTTGGCAACTACACCAACAACAATGTCCTCAACGAACTGCGCCGGGTGGACGGCGTGGGCGATGTCATGCTGTTCGGCTCGCAGTACGCTATGCGCATCTGGATCGATCCGACGCGGCTGGCTGGCTACAACCTCTCGGCCTCCGAGGTGCTGGCCGCGGTGCAGGAGCAGAACAGCCAGACCGCGGGCGGCGGCCTTGGCGAACAGCCGGTCACGCGTGAGACCGAGTTTTCGGCCAAGATCATCACCCAGAACCGCTTTTCCGATCCCGAGCAGTTCGAGCAGATCATCGTCAAGTCGAACCAGGACGGCTCGACCGTGCGCCTCTCCGATGTGGCGCGGGTCGAACTGGGCGCGGAGACCTACGGCTTCAAGGCGCGTTACAACGGCAAGGAGATCGCTGGCATGGCGATCCAGCTGGCGACCGGCGCCAACGCGGTCGAGACCGCCAAGGCGGTGCGCGAGCGCCTCGCCCAGCTGGAAGCCAATTTCCCCGACAGCCTCACCTGGGACGTCGCCTTCGATTCCACCCCCTTCATCAACGCCTCGGTCGACAGCGTGATTCACACCCTTGTCGAGGCGATGGTGCTGGTCTTCGCGGTCATGTTCCTGTTCCTGCAGAACTGGCGCGCGACACTGATCCCGGCCGTGGTGGTGCCCATCGCGCTCCTGGGCGCGTGCCTTGGTCTCTACCTCTTCGACTTCTCGATCAACACGCTCTCGCTTTTCGCCATGGTGGTGGCGATCGGCATCCTGGTCGACGACGCCATCGTCGTGGTCGAGAACGTCGAGCGCATCATGAGCGAGGAAAAGCTGCCGCCCCGTCTCGCCACGATCAAGGCGATGGGCCAGATCCGCGGCGCGATCATCGGCATCACGCTGGTCCTGGTTGCCGTGTTCGTGCCGATGGCCTTCTTTCCGGGCTCGACAGGCGGCATCTACCGCCAGTTCTCGGTGACGCTCGCGGTCTCGATCCTGTTCTCGGCGGTGCTGGCGCTCACCTTCACCCCGGCCCTGTGTGCGACGCTCCTGCGCGATGAGCATGGGCACGAGGGTGAGGGCGAGGAGGAGGCCCCCGTGCCGCCCGGCCCGCGCGGCTGGCCGCGGCGATTCTTCCGCAGCTTCAACGAGCGCTTCGGGGCGGCCACCAACCGCTTCACCCGGACCATCGGCACCATGCTTTCGGGACCTTTACGCTGGATGGCGGTCTTCGCGGTCATGGCCGTGCTGACGGGTGTCCTCTTTACCCGTCTTCCCGGCGGCTTCCTGCCCGAAGAGGACCAGGGCTACTTCATGGTCAACGTCGATGCGCCGGTGGGGGCGACGATGCAGCGCACCGAGGCGGTGGTGAAGCAGATCGAGGCGAACCTCACCGCCCAGCCCCAGGTCCGCTCGATCATCTCGGTGGTGGGCTTCAACTTCTTTGGCCAGAGCCAGAGCGCTGGCCTTGCCTTCGTCGATCTCCACCCCTGGGAGGAGCGCACCGGTGAGGAGGACAGCATCAACGCGATCATCGGCCGGTTCCAGCGCTTTGCAGGAGGGCTGACCGACGCGACCGTCTTTGCCTTGAACCCGCCTGCGATCCAGGAACTGGGCAATGCCACCGGCTTCTCGCTCAAGGTCGAGGACCGTTCGGGTAACGACCGGGCAGGGCTCGTCGCGGCGCGCGATGCGATTCTGGGCGAGGCGATGCAGAACCCGGCGCTGATGCAGGTGCGCCCCGACGGGCCGGGCAATGCGCCCGAACTCTATGTCGATATCGACCGGGTCAAGGCGCGCGCGCTCGGCCTTTCGATCCAGTCGGTGAACCAGATGCTGGCGATCAGCTTCGGCTCGTCCTACGCCAACGACTTCACGCGCGATGGCAACACGCTGCGCGTCTACGTCCAGGCCGATGCGCCCGCGCGCATGACGCCCGATGACGTGATGAACCTGCGCGTGCGCGGGGAGAACGGCCAGATGGTGCCTTTCAGCGCCTTTGCGAAGAGTTCGTGGCGGTCCGGGCCGATCCAGGTCGAGCGGTACAACGGGTATCCCTCGCTCACCATTTCGGGCAACGCCGCGCCGGGGCACTCCTCGGGCGAGGCGCTCGACATCATGGAAGAGATCGCCGCGCGCAACCTCACCGGCGCGATGAGCTACGAGTGGACCGGCACGGCCTACGAGGAACGTCAGGCAGGCGGGCAGATCGGCCTGCTCCTGGGCCTGAGCGTCATCGTCGTGTTCCTGCTGCTCGCTGCACTTTACAACAGCTGGGGCATTCCCATCGCGGTGCTGCTGGTGGTGCCCTTCGGGATCATGGGCGCGGTGGTCTTCACGCTGCTGCGTTCGCTTTCGGCCGACGTCTATTTCAACATCGGCCTCATCACCATCATCGGGCTTGCCGCCAAGAACGCGATCCTGATCGTCGAGTTCGCCATCGAGGACGAGGATGCGGGCAGCTCGCCGCGTGAGGCGACACTGGAGGCCTCGCGCCAGCGCCTGCGTCCGATCCTGATGACCAGCCTTGCCTTTATCCTGGGGATGGTGCCGCTTGCGATTGCCTCGGGCGCGGGGGCGGCAAGCCGCCAGGCGGTCGGCACGGGCGTCATGGGCGGGATGATCGCAGCCACCGCGCTCGGCATCTTCTTCACGCCGGTGTTCTACTATCTGACCCGCACCTACCTCAGCAAACGCCGCGACCCTGAGGCCGAGGACGCGCGCTGGTTCGCGCAGAACCGTGATGAGGGTGACGAAAATGGCTCTGGCCCGGGTAGGGAGACCCCCCATGCGTAAGTGCACAGCACTGCTCCTGGTGGGATGGGTCAGCGCCTGCAGCCTCGCCCCTGATTACGAGCGGCCCGAGGCTGCCATTTTGCCCGTCTACCGGGACGGGCAGGTGGACGCCGCGCCGCAAGCCGACGCGCCGCTCGCGACCGAGCTAGGCTGGCGCCAGTTCTTCCGCGACCCGCGCCTCCAGTCGCTGATTGCGGCCGCACTCAGCAACAACCGCGACCTGGCCCAGTCCTACGCGCGGGTCGACCAGGCCCGCGCGCAGTTCCGCATCCAGGCCGCTGGCCGCCTTCCTGCACTCGACGCGACGGGCACCGGAACACGCAGCCAGACGCCCATCGCGGGGCTCGGCGCGGTCGGCTCGGCGATACCGGGGGACGGCAGTGGCGGGGGCGGTGCGCCCATGCCCGACTCCATCCGCTTTACCCAGTTCGGCGCGAACCTGGGGGTCAGCTCCTTCGAGCTCGACCTGTGGGGGCGGGTGCGCAACCTCACGCGCCAGCAGCGCGAGAACTGGCTGGCCTCGGTTGAGGGCGCGCGCGCCTACCGTCTCTCGCTCATCGCGCAGGTCGCCGCGACCTACTTCGACATTCGTGCCGGGGAAGAGCGTATCGCGCTGGCCCGCCGCAGCCTCGAAGGGCGCCGCGAGGGTGAGCGGATCGCGCGCATGCGTCTCGAGGCCGGGGTCACCTCGACCGCCGATTACGACCAGACCGTGCTCCTCCTCACCCAGGCCGAGACCGAACTGGCCGAGATCCAGCGCACCACCGAACAGGCGCGCAACCTGCTGAACGTGCTGGTCGGCGGACCGATCACTGGCCCGATGCCCGCCGGGCTCTCGCTGTCCGAGCAGGTCGTGCCGGTGAGTGCAGGGCTGCCCTCGACCCTGCTCGAACAGCGGCCGGACATTCTGCAGGCCGAGCACGCACTGGTCGGCGCCAACGCCAATATCGGTGCTGCCCGCGCGGCCTATTTCCCGACGATCTCGCTGACCGGCACGCTGGGCTTCATGTCGAACGCGCTCGGCTCGCTCTTCGATGGTGCGAACGAGAGCTGGAGCTATGGCGGCACGGCCAGCCTGCCGATCTTCAACTGGGGACGGCGCGAGGCCGAGCTGCGTCTCAGCAAGGCGCAGGCCGCCGAACTGGAAGCGGCCTACCAGTCGGCGGTGCAGAATGCCTTTCGCGAGGTTGCCGACGGTCTTGTCGGGCGCGAGCGCTTCGCCGAGCAGATCGAGATCCAGCAGCGCACCATTGCCGCGCAGCGCCGGCTCGCCCGCACGGCGCGCCTGCGCTACGACAACGGCATCGCGATCTACCTGGAAGTACTCGACGCCGAGCGCAGCCTGTTCTCGGCCAGCCAGACGCTGATTTCGCTGCGCGCGACCGAACTTCAGAACGCGGTCAACCTCTACACCGCGCTCGGCGGCGGTCTCGAGGAAGTCGCAGGAGCCCCGGACGAAGACTGATCAGTTGTCCGGGGCGCCGCGCAGCGCCAGCAGCGCGAAGCTCGCCAGCCAGTGTTCGCCCATGTAGTCGCCCGCGACATGGGGGAGGGCTATGGTGAGGTGCGCCTGCGCCCGCTCCTCGAGAAGGTCCGTGCGGGAGGACGCGCCAAGCCCCGCCGCGATTTCGCGCAGGCACCACGCGCGGCTGAGGTTGAGGCCGTCAAGATGCGCGATCTTGCCGTCGCTGCGGTCCGATACGGTGGCGGGGGGCAGGTCGCGCTCGAGCCAGCCTCCCTCCGGCAGGAACGTCGCGAACCACAGGGCGAAGTCGCGCGCCGGCAGGCAGCGGCGCATCAGTACGGCTGCGGTGAGGGCGGGGGAGAGGAATTCATCGCCCCCCGGCTCCCAACCCTCGTAGTCGCGGCGGTTCCCAAAGACGCGCAGCGCCCAGCTTTCGATTGTTTCGGCAAGCGAAGGATCATGCACCTGCGCCCATTCGTGCGCGAGGATGAGCGCGAAGGCGGTGTTGAAATGGGTGCCCACGGTGATCGGGTAGGTCAGCGTGCCGAGATAGTCGCCCAGCGCTGAGGCAAGCCGCCCGGCGAGCGGTTCCAGATGTGTGGCCCAGCCACGGTCCTCGTGGCGCGTTGCTTCCAGGTGGAGTGCCAGCAGCCAGCCCCAGCCATAGGGGCGCTCGAACCCGCGGGCGGAAGGACGGTCGAGATAGGCCAGTTCCACGCCCAGCTTTTCGGGGCTGAACGTGGTTTCGGCCAGCGCGGCGATGTCCGCGCTTTCGGACATCGCGGGGAACATCCGGCGCAAGGTCAGCAGCGTCCACCAGCCATGCACGCAGCTGTGCCAGTCGAAACTGCCGAAGAAGACCGGGTGCAGCACGCGCGGGGGCAGGACATCCCCATCACTCTCCATCACGTGGTCGAGCTTGTGCGGGTATTCGCGTGCGACATGGCCAAGGGCGATGTTCGCAAAGCGGGCGGCCAGGGCCGGATCGAGTTGGGTCATGGAAACGCCAGAAAGTAGATGAGAAGGACATTGCAGGCAAAGAGCGGCAGCGCCGTTCCTACCTGCGCGCGGATGACGCCGTACTGGCTGCGCAGGTCGAGCAGCACGGCGGGCACGATGTTGAAGTTGGCGGCCATGGGGGTGAGCAGCGTGCCGCAAAAGCCCGCCAGCATGCCGACCGCGCCGATCAGCGCGACGTTGCCGCCATAGTCCTCCACCAGCACGGGGATGCCGATGGCGGCAGCCATCACCGGGAAGGCGGCAAAGGCGTTGCCCATGATGACAGTGAAGAGGAGCATGCCGGTGCAATAGACAAGGACGGCGAGGAACAGGCTTCCGCGCGGCAGGAGTGTGCCGGCAAGGTCTCCGACGATGGAGCCCACACCGGCAAGCGCGAAGACAGCGCCCAGCGCGGCGAGCATCTGCGGCAGGATTGCGGCCCACCCGATCGAATCCATGAGCCGGCGCCCCTCCTCGAGCGGCGCAAGAAGCGGCGGGCGCATCCAGAGCATGGCCAGCATCAGGGCCAGGAGCACGCCGACCCCCAGCAGGATCAGCGTCTCGCGCCGCGCTTCGAACAGGCCGCTTTCACCCAGCGGGGTGTAGGTGTAGACGAGAGTTCCCGCGACGGCGGTGAGCGGGATGACGAGGGCGGGCACGAAAAGCCGGTTGCCGAGGCGTGCGGCGAGTGCCGTGCGTTCTGTGTCGGTGGTCGTGGCCGGATGGCTGCGGCCAAGCTGACCCGTTCCGGCCAGCGCGACGAGGACCAGCACGAGGATACCGTTTGCGAGGTCCGAGATGTGCGAGCCGAAGAAGAAGCTGCCTGCCAGCAATCCCCAGAAGGCGGCGTTGCCCCAGCGCTTGGGGTTGGTCCGGTCGCGCAGGTTCCCGAGCGCCCAGGCGCTGAAGACAAGCCCGGTCAGGACGTAGAGCCATTCAAGCGTGATCACGCCGCGCTCTCCGGCTCTGCAACGGGAAGCCGGGCAAGGCGCCGATCGTGCGCCAGAAGACGCGCGCCGTGGAGCAGGAAGGCACAGATCGCGCTCGGGATTGCCCAGACCGAAAGCTGCAAGGGGGCAAGCGGATAGCCTTGCGCCTCGAACACGCCCTGGATCAGGAGAATCGAGGCGATTGCAAAGAAGATATCCTCTCCGAAGAAGAGCCCGATGTTGTCGGTTGCCGCGGCCATTGCGCGCACCTTCTCGCGTTCCTTGAAGGAGAGCACTCCGTGGATGCGCTCGGCGGCGGCCTCGGCCATGGGCGCTATGAGCGGGCGAACCGTCTGCGGGTGCCCGCCGATGTCCTTCATGCCCAGCGCCGCCGTAATCTGGCGAAAGCCGAGGTAGAGGACGAGCAGGCGTCCCATGGTCGCTCCGCGCACCTGCCCGATGAGCGTGCGCGCCCGCTCCTGAAGCCCGTAGCGTTCGAGGAGCCCGATCACGGGAAGGATGATCCAGGTGACGGAGATATAGCGGTTGTCGTTGAATGCCTTGCCCAGGGCCTCGAGCACGGGGACGAACTCCAGCCCGCCAAGCAGTCCGGTGACGATGGCCGAGACGGCCACCACCATCAGGGGATTGAGCCGGGCCACGAAGCCCACGACGACAAGCGCGATGCCGATCAGCGGCCAGTAGGTCATGTCTGCACACATCTCCTTGCGCACGGCACGCCGTTCGCAGGCCGCGTCATGCCCTGAGCCTAAGCGGCGCTCCCATCAGATGCCAACCTCTGACTGCGAGGAGGACGCGAACGTACGATCAGGGCATCACCTGAGGCCCATCAGAGACGGCCAAGCCGTGCGCCGGGGCGAGGATTCGCGGTGGCGAATCCCTGTCCCACCGGGGTGCCACTCCGGCGGTGGTCGATAGTTGCCCATCAGGATGCCTGCGTGAACAAAAATGACCTGATTTCCGTCGTTTGGAAAAAATGCCGATTTCATGAAGGTTTTTTGAAAAAAGGGTTTGACCGAATCGCGGGGCTCACTTAGAGGGC
>NZ_JALHAT010000065.1:0-20222 GCF_022818885.1 Novosphingobium mangrovi
GTGTTTGGCGGCGTGCTTCGCTGCGGTGAGAGGCCCTCTAAGTGACACCTCCGATTCGGTCAAACCCTTTTTTCAAAAAAGTTTCATCAAATCATGCCAGACCGGATTGTTCCGGCCTGAGGCTTATGTGGGGCTCCCCCCCGTCCGGTTCAAGGGTGTCTCGTGGCCCACGGTTCATAGCCAACCTGTCCCACTCCGGGCGCTGCCCATCGGATGGTTTGTTTACCTGCCCGCCTTAGCCTAGGGTCTCGAGTTCGAGATCCAGCCCCGGGACGAAGGGTCTGGACGCCCAATGGGAATACGCGCGCCTGATGTCCTCCTGTCCACCTCCTGCCATCAGCGTGGCCATGAGCGTCTACAATGGGGAACGCTACCTGGCGCAGGCCATCGAGAGCGTGCTCGCCCAGACCTTTGCCGATTTCGAGTTCCTCATCCTCGACGACGGATCGCGCGACGGATCGCGGGCGATCCTGGAGCGCTACGCAAAGAGCGATGCGCGTATTCGTCTGACCTTGCGCGAGAACAGAGGGCTCATTGTCAGCCTCAACGAGCTTGTCGCCATGGCACAGGCCCCCATTATTGCGCGCATGGATGCCGATGACATCTGCCGCTCGGACCGCTTTGCCGTTCAATATGCCTTTCTGGACGCCCATCCCGAGTACGGCGTGGTGGGCAGCTGGAGCGCGGACATCGACGGCGAGGGCCGCCCCCTCGCCCCGATCGGCGAGGATCACCCGTGCACGCACGACGAGATGCTGGCCGCGATTGCCCGGGGCGGCCAGCTCATCTGCCACCCCTCGGCCATGATGCGCCGCGCGGTTGTATTGGAAGCGGGCGGCTACCACGCCGCCTTCCGGCATTGCGAGGACCTGGACCTGTGGCTGCGCCTTGCCAGCCTCACCCACCTTGGCAACATTCCCGAGAGACTGCTCCAGTACCGGCGCTATCCCGAACAGGTCTCCTCGCGCCATGCGACCGAGCAGCAGATCGGGAGCGCGGTTGCGCGTCTCGCCTATGCCGAGCGGGCAGCCGGGCGGAGCGACCCCACGGCCGATCTGGAACGCCTGCCGCCGCTCGACGCCTTTGACGCCCTCTTCGGGCGCGAAGGCGTGACGCGCGCGCTGCGCGGCAAGATCGCCCTGCACCTTGTCTATTCACGCGAAGCGATGGGCGGAGATGGCTTTGCCCTGCTTTTGAAGCACATTGAGGATGGGGGCGAGACGCAGGGCCTGTGGCGTACCGTCATACGCCTCGCGCGCTTCGGCCTGCCGGGCCGTGCGCTGCGCCTCGCCAGGGCCTTGCTCGCACGATGAGTGTGCAGGGGAATGTGCGGGGAGCCGCCCTGTGGTCGATGGGCGCACAATACGCGACCTTCACCGTCCAGTTTGCCGCGAGCGTCATCATCTCGCGCTTCTTCCTGCTGCCCGCCGACGTCGGCCTTTTCTCCATCGCGCTCGCCGCGGCCATGCTCGTCTCCATTTTCCAGGACCTGGGCATTACCCGCTTCATCTCGGGCCAGCCCCAGATGGAGCCGGGCGCTGTGCCGTTCTATGCAGGCGTCGCGGTGACGATTGGCTGGTCGGTCGCGCTTGTCGTTGCGCTGGCCGCGCCGCTCGTGGCGCACCTTTATACAGAGCCCGCCCTCGCCCCACTGCTGTGGCTGATCGCGGCCTCCTATCTCGTCACCCCTTACGCCACGGTCCCTGCCGCCCTGCTGGTGCGCGCGATGGACTTTCGCGCGCTGTTCAAGGTGAATGCGGGCAGCGCGCTGGCCGGAAATGGCACCGCGGTCGCCCTTGCTGCGATGGGCTTTGGAGCCGGGTCCCTCGCCTGGGGCGTTCTGGCCACCGCGCTCGTGCGCGCCGCGCTCGCCAACTGGCAGCGCCCGGTGCGCCCCCGCCTGCCCCGCGTGCTCGCCTCGGTCCGGCCCATGCTCGGCTTCAGTTCGATGTCCTTTGTGCTGAGCGCGAGCGCGGCCATCGGCCAGCGCTCGCAGGACCTCATTGTCGGACGCCTCCTTGGCCTTGCCGCGACCGGCCTGTTTTCCCGCGCGAGTGCGCTTGCCGGACAGCTCACCACCCTGCTGACGGGCGCCATCGGCACCGTCTTCTACGCCGCCTTTGCCCGCAAGCGCGACGCGGGCGAGCCGCTCGCCGAGCCCTATCTGCACCTTGTCGCCTGCTATACCGCGCTCAACTGGGCCGCGATGCTGGGTCTGGCGCTCGCCGCCGAGCCGCTGGTCATGCTGCTCTATGGCCCCAACTGGATGGGCTCGGCCTCGCTGCTGCGCTGGACGGCGCTGGGCGAGATCTTCTTCGTGGCCGTTCCCCTGCAGATGGACGTACCACTGCTGCTGGGGCAGATCCGGCGCCTCGTGTGGGTGAACCTGCTCGATACCTTCGCCGCGGTCGCGATCCTGACCGCGGGTGCCTGGATCAGCCTGGAGGCCGCGGGCCTGAGCCGCATCGCCTATGGCTTCGTGTGGTGGGCGATCTACGCAAGCTATCTCGCGCGCCTCATGGCCTTTCCCTTCACAGCGCTGGTGCGCGTGTACCTGCGCAGCGGCGCCTGCGCGCTTGCGGCGGGCCTCCCGCTTCTGCTCGCGCGGTGGACCGGACACGGCGGGGCCGCGATGCCCTTCCTGCAACTTCTCGTTCTTTCGGGACTGGGCGTCGGGCTCTGGCTTATCGCCCTAGCCCTCACCCGCCACCCGGCCTGGGGTGAGGTGCGGGCGATGCTCACCGCCCTCGCCTCGCCGCTGCGCGCGCGGCTCGGCCGCTGAGGAGAACGCCCATGCGCATGGCCTATCTCATCCTTGCCCACGACAACGCCGCGCAGTTGCGCGAGCTCGTCGAGCGCCTGCTCGTGTCCGGAAACGAGGACATCGTAGTCATCCACGCCGACCGCGCCTCGCTGCTCTGGCCCGAGCTGGAAGGCGAGCTTCCCGGACCTTCCGGGCGCGTCCATCTGATCCCCGATCCGGTGACGGTGCGCTGGGGGCACTGGAGCCAGGTTGCCGCAGTCACCAAGCTGGTGGGCGAAGCGCTGCGCCTTGGCTGCGACGCGGCCCACCTCATCAGCGGGGCCGACTGGCCGCTGCTGCCGCGCGCCGCTCTGGCGCAGAAAATGGCGAGGGGCCTGTGCCATATCGAGGTGCGCCCCGGCCACCTGGAAGAACGCATGCAGACCTACCGCTTCGACACGCGCTATCTGCGGCTCCATCCGCAGGAGGACGCGCGCGCCTATGCGGTGACCTGGCAGCTGCGCCGCCTTGCCCGCTGGAGTGATACCGCACGGCGCCTCTTGCGCCTTGAAAGGGCGCGTCCGTTCGGCCCATGGTCCTATGGGGCGACGTGGTGGTCGCTTCCCGCCGATGCCCTGCAGACCCTGGGCGAGATCCTGCCCTGCACGATCGCCTCCGGGCGCCTCAACGGCACCGTGTGCAGCGACGAACATGTCATTCCCACCATCATCGGTTCGCACTTCCCCGGCCGGCTCGCCCCCAACCGCCGCTTCGTCGACTTTCCGGAAGGTGCCTCCAGCCCGCGTACGCTGACGCGCAAGGACACGCCCGCCCTGGAGGCCAGCGGTGCCTTCTTCGCGCGCAAGTTCGACATGGGGCTTGATCCCTTCTTTCTCGACCTACCCCGCACCTGATACGCTCTGCCCTTCCTGCAAAGGGATGCAATTTGCGCGCAAGGCCCCTAGATAGCGGCCATGCCACCTGACAGCGCTGCTCCCAATTCCGATGCCAACCACGACGGCTGGCGCACCCTCCTGCGGTTCCTCCCCTATCTGTGGCCGCGGGAAAACAAGGCCTTGCGCGTGCGCATCGTCATCGCCTGCGTGTTCATCCTGGCCTCCACCGGCACGCAGCTGCTGCTGCCCTACCTCCTGCGCTGGGCAGTCGATGCAATGGGCGCCACCGGCCCCAAGCTGATCCAGCTCGCGATGTGGACGGTGCTGGGCTATGCGGCCGGACGCCTGCTCCAGACCAGCTTCGACAACTTGCGCAACATCGTCTTCGAGCGGGTCGGCCAGGACGCGACGCGCGCGCTGGCCGAGAACGTCTTTGGCCAGCTTCATCGCCTCTCGCTGCGCTTCCACCTCTCGCGCCGCACCGGCGAGATCACCAAGACCATCGAGCGCGGCACCAAGAGCATCGACACGATGCTCTACTTCATGCTCTTCAACATCGCGCCGACCGTGCTCCAGCTCGCGATCGTCGCGGTCATCTTCTACGTCAATTTCGGCCCCGGCCTCGTCGCCGCGACCGCGACCGCCATTGTCGCCTACATCTGGGTGACGCGCACGATCACCGAGTGGCGCACCAAGCTGCGCCAGCAGATGAACCGGCTCGACGGGCAGGCGCTCGACCGCGCGGTCGATTCGCTCCTCAACTACGAGACGGTGAAGTACTTTGGCGCCGAAGCGCGCGAGCAGGAGCGCTATGCGTCCGCCACCCGCGCCTATGCAGAAGCGGCCGTAAAGAGCGAGAATTCGCTTGGCTTCCTCAACATCGCGCAGGCCGTGGTGACCAATCTCCTCATGGCCGGCGCGCTCGCCTGGACCGTCTGGGGCTGGTACCGGGGCGAGTACACGGCGGGCCAGCTGGTCTTCGTACAGACCTACCTCACCCAGCTGTTCCGCCCGCTCGACATGCTCGGCATGGTCTACCGCACCATCCGCCAGGGCCTGATCGACATGGCCGAGATGTTCCGCCTGATCGACACCGAGGTCGAAGTGCCCGACCGCCCGAGCGCCCCCGCGCTCGCGATCCGCGAGCCCAGCGTCACCTTCGAGAACGTCGTCTTCGGCTACGAGCCCGACCGCACGATCCTCAAGGGCCTCTCCTTCCACGTCCCCGCAGGACACAACGTTGCGCTGGTCGGACCTTCCGGCGCGGGCAAGTCGACCATCGCGCGCCTGCTCTTCCGCTTCTACGATCCGCTCGAAGGGCGCATCCTGATCGACGGGCAGGACATCCGCGAGGTGACCCAGGCGAGCCTGCGCGCCGCCATCGGCATCGTCCCGCAGGATTCGGTGCTGTTCAACGACACCATCGGCTACAACATCGCCTATGGCCGCGATGGTGCGGGCATCGCGGACGTGGAGGCCGCCGCGCGCGGCGCCGCTCTGATGCCGCTGATCGACCGCCTCCCCCAGCGCTTCGACACCGAAGTGGGCGAGCGCGGGCTCAAGCTTTCAGGGGGCGAAAAGCAGCGGGTCGCCATCGCCCGCACGCTGGTCAAGAACCCGCCGATCCTGATGCTGGATGAGGCCACCAGCGCGCTCGACACGCGCACCGAGAAGGACATTCTGGGCACGCTCCAGCGCGTTTCGCGCGACCGCACCACGCTCTCCATCGCGCACCGTCTCTCGACCATCGCGGGCTCGGACCGCATCCTCGTCCTCAACGAGGGGCGGCTTGTCGAGAGCGCCAGCCACAGCGAACTCCTCGCCCAGCGCGGGCTCTATGCCGAGATGTGGGCGCGCCAGGCCAGCGAAGCGGAAGATCTGGACGAAGCCGCCGAGTAACCTTAGCAACTTCACCTTTGAACCAGAGGAGGAGGGATACGATGCGACGAGCTTCATGGGCCGCGCTTGCGCTGGCCGCTTTGATTGCGCCCACTGGCGCTCTTGCCGACAATACCGCGACCACGCAACCGGGCGCGGCGCAGGTCCCCAAGTCGATCGCCAAAATCCTCGCCAAAGGTGACGGTGCCACGCCAGAAACCGCTTACAAGGTACGTAGCGTCAAGCAGGAATACCAGGTTCTCGCCGCGTTTGGGATGCAGCGGCGACGGCAGGCCCTCGTCATGCAGGACAAGTCCTACGACCGGATCGAGGCAACCCATCCCGAAACCGGAGAGACGCGTACGTTCTGGTTCGACATCAGCGCATTTTACGCTCGAGGCTTTTGAAGCCGCGGCGATGGCCGCCCGCTAGCAGCTTGGTGCAGCGGGTTGCATTCAGCGCAGCGTTTGGGCAAAAGCGGCGCATTCGCAAGGACCCGGTGCAATTCCGGGTGGCTATCCCGGCCGCCGATCCGCCGGGCAACATCACACACATGCCTTTGAAGACCCCCGGATTTTTGAATTGAAACCCGGGGCTCCCATGTGCCTGATGCGGAAAAATTACCTAAATGAGCAGCTTTCTCACCCACTACCGCCAGGGATGGCGGTCGAACATTCGCGCCGACGTGCTTTCGGGCCTCGTCGTGGGCCTCGCCCTGATCCCCGAAGCCATCGGCTTCTCGATCATCGCCGGGGTCGATCCGGCGGTCGGCCTCTGGGCCTCGGTCGCCATCGCGATCATCATTTCCTTCACCGGCGGGCGTCCCGCGATGGTCTCGGCCGCGACCGCCTCGGTGGCGGTGCTGGTCGGCCCGCTCGTGCGCGAGCACGGCGTCGACTATCTCTTTGCCGCGACCATCCTGATGGGCGTGTTCCAGATCATCGCAGGGATCCTGCGGCTGAACCTCGCCATGCAGTTCGTCTCGCGCTCGGTCATCACCGGCTTCGTCAACGCGCTCGCCATCCTGATCTTCATGGCCCAGCTGCCCGAGCTGACCGGCGTCACCTGGCACACCTACGCCATGATCGCGGGCGGCCTTGCGATCATCTACCTGCTGCCGCGCCTGACCACCGCCGTCCCCTCGCCGCTCATCGCCATCGCGGTCCTCACCGCGATCTCGCTGACCTTCGACACCCCGGTCCACACCGTGGGCGAGATGGGCGAGCTGCCCAAGGGCCTGCCCTCCTTCGCCTTCCCGCAGGTTCCGCTGACCTTCGAGACGCTGCAGATCATCACCCCCACCGCGCTCGCGATGGCGGCGGTCGGCCTGCTCGAGACACTCCTCACCGCGCAGATCGTCGATGACATGACCGGCACCGATTCCTACAAGCGCATCGAGTGCCGCGGCCAGGGCATCGCCAACATCATCGCCGCGATGTTCGGCGGCATGGGCGGCTGCGCGATGATCGGCCAGTCGGTCATCAACGTGACCTCGGGGGGCCGCGGGCGCCTTTCGACCCTGACCGCGGGTATCTTCCTGTTCATCCTCCTCGCCGCGCTCGGCCCCTGGGTCGGCCAGGTCCCGATGCCCAGCCTCGTTGCGGTGATGATCATGGTCTCGATCGGCACGTTCTCGTGGAACTCGATCCCCAACCTCAAGCGCCACCCCTGGCAGAGCTCGGTGGTCATGGTCGCGACCGTCGTCACCGTGGTGGCCACCAGCGATCTGTCGAAGGGTGTGATCGTGGGCGTGCTCCTCTCCGGCGTCTTCTTCGCCCAGAAGGTTCAGCGCCTCTTCACGCTGGAGCGCACGGTCGAGGGCGACACCGCCACCTACCGCGTCGCAGGCCAGATCTTCTTCGCCTCGGTCCACCGCTTCATCGAGCAGATGGATGCGGCGAGCGAGACGGCCCCCAAGGTCGTCATCGACATGGAGAAGGCGCACCTGTGGGACATTTCCTCGGTCGAGGCGCTCGACAAGGTCGTTGCCGAACTGGCCAAGGGCGGCGCGGACGTGCGTGTCGTTGGCTACAACCGGGCGAGCGCGGACATCGTCGACAAGTTCGCCGCGCACGACAAGACAGGCTTCGAGCTGGGCACCGTGCCGCACTGATTGTTTCGCCGGGAACCGGGCAGGTATTCACGGGTTTGTAATATACGAACCCTTGACTGCCCCGCCTGAGTTCCCGGAGTACCCCGTTGAAACGTTCCCTGCGCCACCTGCCCGACCTGACGACCACCCTCCTCTACGCCGCCGCGCTGGCTCCTGCCGCCGCCGTTTTGCTGGTGGTCAGTCCTTTCCAGGTCTGATCAAGACGCATCCGGACACGAAAAAGGGCGAGACGGCCCAGACCGTCTCGCCCTTTTTCGTGTCTGCAGACCGTGCAGGTCACATGACCACGTCGGCCTCATGCCAGATCACCGCCTGCGCTGCCTTCATGCAGTTCTCGGCCGTGTCCCAGCTGATCGAAGGCGACCCGTAGAGCCGCCAGCCCTGCTCCAGAGCCTCGGAAATCCGCTCGCAGAAGGCGCGGTCGTCCTTGCCGGTGAGGAGGCGATAGATCGGGCGGTCTTCAGGCGTTTCGTATTGCGACATGGGCGCGGCATCCTTTCCAAATGGCCTTTACCCGATGCCTAGCCACTCCAGAGGCGCAGGCAAGCCCTGCCCGCAATAATCCACCTGCAACACGCGCCGCCCCGTCGCGCGTCCATCCGCAGGATCGGACGCATGCAGGATCGGGGTGCGGTAGAGCCAGACGTCTCCCGCCTCGGCAAGACAGATGGCCTGCTGCGATTGCGCCACCTGCGCCTCCACGTCCGCGACCGGGACCCGCCCCCAGGTATGCGAGCCACGTGCGATGCGCAGCGGCGCATTGCCGCCATTGACCGGATCGAGGTGAATGCGCACGGTCATCATCGCCTCGATCACCGCAAAGGGCGGCTCGACATGGCAGATGCCCTGCTTGATGCTCCAGGGACCATAGCCCGGTACGTCATAGCGCGCACGCACGGCAATCGTGCGGTCCTGATGCCAGCCCAACGCCCAGTTTCGATCCGCGCGCTTGTCGAACAGCACCGCGCGAACCGGCTGCATCGGGCGTCCGGACCGGGCCTCGACCTCGCCCCCTACAAGGCTTCTCGCGCCAAGCAATGTCTCCAGCCCCGGCGCACCGGAAAGCCGCACGCCCGCCTGTCCGACCGGGTAGTCGGCAAATTCAGCCAGAAGCGCGGGCAGGATCGCGGTGGCGAGCCCCGCGACGCGGCAGGCCCCATCGCGATCCAGGTCGAGCGAGGAGGGGCAAGGATGTGTGGTGTTCATCACGTTGGCGGATCTCTCTTCACGAACGCGTCGCGTTTACAAGAAGAGGAACAGGAATCCGATTCAAGGGGCCATCGCCCCTTGCCCCGAACTCGGCAACCTCGCCTTTCTCAACCAAGGCCGCGTACGGAACGCAACCTAGACCGTTTGGGGAGCCCGAGGGCAATGGCCCTCGGAAAGTCCTTCTTCGTCCGGCTCACCCAGCCTTTGACTGGAGCGCCTCCAGTACGGCGAGCGCCCGCTCCTTCTCGGCAAAGGGCACGAAGACGTGGTCGTGGTGGAAGGCGGCAACCATGTTGCAGGCGATTCCAGCCTCGGCCAGCGCGGTGGAAACCGCCGCCGTCAGCCCGTGGCCATCCAGCGCGGAGTGGACCTCCAGCACGATGCGGGCCATCGGGAGCGAGGTGTCGTGCCCCGCCATTTCGGCAAAGGCGAGGGGAAGGATCTGCGAGAGACCTTCCGCCTCGGCGAAGCTGGCAATGGCCTGCGTGAGCGGCGCGCCGCCGGTGCAGAAAATCCAGGTTTCCGGATCGAGCCAGGGCGACATCCCCGCGATCATCGCGCGTCCCTCGCGCACCGGCCCGTCCGTCATTACAGGATGTACTTGGAAAGATCGGCGTTGCCGGCCAGACCTTCGAGCTTCTCGCGCACGTAGGCCTCGTCGATCGTCACCGTCTCGCCGCCACGGTCCTCGGCCTCGAAGGAGAGCTCCTCGAAGAGCTTTTCCATGACCGTCTGGAGGCGGCGGGCGCCGATGTTCTCGACGCTCTCGTTCACCTGCGCGGCGATCTTGGCGACTTCGCGCACCGCGCCCTCGGTCATCTCGATGGTGAGGTCCTCGGTGCCCAGCAGCGCCTTGTACTGGGCGACCAGGTTGGCGCGCGTTTCAGCAAGGATGCGCACGAAGTCCGCCTCGGTCAGGGCCTTCAATTCGACGCGGATCGGCAGGCGGCCCTGGAGTTCGGGCAGCATGTCCGAGGGCTTGGACACATGGAACGCGCCCGAGGCGACGAAGAGGACATGGTCGGTCTTCATCGCGCCGTACTTGGTGGCGACGGTCGTGCCCTCGATCAGCGGCAGGAGGTCGCGCTGCACGCCCTCGCGGCTGACCGTGCCGCCGCGCTGGTCGGAGACCGCGATCTTGTCGATCTCATCCAGGAAGACGATGCCGTTCTGCTCGGCATCGGCGATGGCGACGCGCTGGACATCGTCCTGATCGAGCCGCTTTTCCGATTCCTCGTCGACCAGCTTGTCCCAGGCTTCGGGCACCTTCATCTTGCGCCGCACGGTCTTCTGGCCGCCGAACGCCTTGCCCATCATGTCGGAGAGATTGATCATCCCGACCGAGCCGCCCATGCCGGGGATCTCCATGGCGCCGCTCGGCGCGTCCTCGACCTCGATCTCGACTTCGGTGTCGTTCATCGCGTTCTGGGTGATGCGCTCGTGGAAGGCGGCGCGGGTGGCCTCGGAGGCCCCTTCGCCGACTAGCGCGTTGAGCAGGCGGTCCATCGCCGCCTTGCTGGCCGCCTCGCGCACGGATTCGCGGCGGCGCTCCTTTTCAAGCCGGATCGCTTCCTCGACAAGGTCGCGGGCGATCTGTTCGACATCGCGGCCGACATAGCCCACTTCGGTGAACTTGGTCGCTTCCACCTTCACGAAGGGCGCATCGGCCAGCTTGGCGAGGCGGCGGCTGATCTCGGTCTTGCCGCAGCCCGTCGGGCCGATCATCAGGATGTTCTTGGGCGTCACCTCGTCGCGCAGGTCCGCGGAGAGGCGCTGGCGGCGCCAGCGGTTGCGCAGCGCGACCGCGACGGCCTTCTTGGCCTCGGACTGGCCGATGATGTGCTCATCGAGCGAAGCCACGATGGCCTTGGGGGTAAGGGTGTCTTTCATGGGTCTCTTCGCTGCAATCAGATGGTTTCGACCGTCACGCGGTCGTTCGTGAAGACGCAGATGTCGGCGGCGACCTGCATGGCCTTGCGTGCGATCTGTTCGGGATCCTCCTCGTAGGCGTCGAGCGCGCGCGCGGCGGCCAGCGCGTAGTTGCCGCCCGAACCGATCGAGGCGATCTGGGTGTCGCCCAGAGCCTCGGGTTCGAGCACGTCACCGTTGCCGGTGAGGATCAGCAGCGAATCGGCGTCCGCCACGATCATCAGCGCTTCCAGGTTGCGCAGGTACTTGTCGGTGCGCCAGTCCTTGGCAAGCTCGACCGCCGCGCGCATGAGCTGGCCGCGGTGCTGCTCCAGCTTGCGCTCAAGACGCTCGAACAGGGTGAAGGCATCGGCCGTCGCGCCGGCAAAGCCGCCGATGACCTTGCCGCCCTCCCCGATGCGCCGGACCTTGCGCGCGTTGGGCTTCATGACGGTGTTGCCCATGGAGACCTGACCGTCTCCGGCGATCACCGTACGTCCGCCCTTGCGCACGCCGATGATCGTCGTCCCATGCCACTGTACCAGGCCGTGGCTCGCTGCATCGCTATTCATGGGCGAGGATATATGCCCGCATGTGTGCCGTTCAAGACATAGCCTGCGCCCGATTGCACGCCCCCCACGCAAAAGGCGCGCGGGAGTGTGCATCCCGCGCGCCTTTGCAATGGATCTGCGGCCCTTTCGAGGCCGCGCTCTTCAAGCCTGAGCGATCAGCTGCCGTTCGGGCCCGGGCCCTGCGGAGCCTGACCGCCGCCCATGCCGCCGGTGCCCACCGCGCCGATGTTGCCGAACAGGTCTTCGAGCAGCGTGCGGTGACGGCCCAGCGTGGGCGTCTTGTCGCCATTGGGGCTGATGCGGGCGACCTGCTCCATGCCGCGGCGCTGGACGTCCAGCACGTTGTCGTTGGCGTCGAACTGGACACGGAACACGGTCTGCTGATCGGTGCGCGGCTTGCGGAACGCGGGCGTCTTCACCGTCTGCGAGACATAGTACCAGTCCTTGGCGCCGAACTGGCTTTCGAAGGTCGGGCGGCCCAGCGTGCGCTCCACCGACTGGCGGTTGTCGACGCCCGGCTGCACCGAATCGACCAGCGTCTGGTCCACGATGTACCCGCGATGGTCCTTGATCGAGCTGCAGCCCGCGACCAGCGCGCCGAGCGCGAGGAGCGCCCCTGCCGACCTGAGCTTCAAACCACGGTTACCCATCACTACACTCCAAAACCTCGGGGACATGGCGGGCAAGGATCCTTGCCAGCGCGCCTGCCGCCCATGTATCGGCATCAGGCCTTAAGGCCCCGAAAGCGCGTGCGCAATGGCTGTGCGCCCAAAGGGACCCGATTTGCACTGCCTGGCCAGTGCCGATTGAATTGCCGCTGAACGAAGGAGTGCTCTGCCCCGTGTCGTTGTTTTCCCGCCTCATGGGCACACGCAAGGCGCCGCGCACCAACATGCGCCCGCTCTGGCACCGCCTCGTGGAAATTGCCCGCGAGGAACATTGGTATGCACGCGAAGGCGTTGCCGACACGGTGTCGGGCCGTTTCGATGCGGTGACGCTGGTGATGGCGCTGGCCATGCTGCGCATGGAGCGCGCCGCGCTGGACGCCGAGGCGCCGGCCCCGCTCATCAATGCCTCCGCGCACCTCACCGAACTCTTCGTCGAGGACATGGACGGCCAGCTGCGCCAGTCGGGCGTGGGCGATCTTGTCGTGGGCAAGCGCATGGGCAAGCTGGTGAGCGTCCTTGGCGGGCGCATCGGCGCGCTGCGCGATGCGCTTGCCCCGGACAGCGACACCGCGCTCGAGGACGTTCTGGCGCGCAACGTGACCCTCAACGAAGGCGCCCCAACGGCCGCGCTGGCCGAGGCCGTGCGCGCACTTCACGCCACCTTCCAGTCCCTCTCCGACGACGACCTGCTAGCCGCAAGGATTGCGCGATGACTTCTTCCCCCGACACCCCCTCTTCCGGCCCCACCCCGGCCCCTGAATTCTCGCACACGGTCGACGTGCGCCAGGTCGAAGGGCTGGCCCCGCGCCTGGAAGCGAACGAGGCCGAGCGCGCGGCGCTGGCCAGGCGCTTTGGTCTGGTGCGCCTCGACAAGCTGGTCGCCCAGCTTGAACTCAGCCGCAAGGAGCGCACCGTCTCGGTCACCGGCACGCTTGATGCCGCCTGGGTGCAGACCTGCGCGATCTCGGCCGATGAACTTCCCGTGGAGATTTCGGGCGAGCCCATCGAGGTGCGTTTCGTGCCCCAGCTCACCGGCTACGCTCCCGATGCCGAGATCGAGCTCGACAGCGACGACCTTGATGAGATCGAATATTCCGGGACCTACATCGACCTTGGTGAAGCGGTCGCGCAGTCGCTTGCACTCTCGATCGACCCCTACCTGACCGGCCCCGACGCCGAAGCCGCGCGCGCCGAGGCAGGCCTGTCGACACCCGAAGACAACAGCCCCTTCGCCGCGCTCAAGGGCCTGACCGGCAAGGACTGAGCCCTGCGGGCAGCCTGAACGCAAAAAGGGCGGGATACCCTGTGGTGTCCCGCCCTTTTTTGTTTTGGGATCGAGGCTACGATCAGAACGGAATATCGTCGTCCAGATCGTCGCCGAAGCCGCCGCCCGAGGAGGAGGACGACGAACCGCCGCTGCGGCCCCAGTCGCTGCCGCCCGAGGACGCGCCGCCACCCGAGGAACCGCCGCCCCAGCTGTCGCCGCCACCCGACGAACCGCCCGAACGGCCCCAGTCGCCGCCGCCCGAAGACGAGCCGCCACCGCCACCCCAGCTGTCACCGCCCGAGCTGCCGCCCATGCCGCCACCGCCGCGCTGGCCACCGCCACCGCCCGCGCTGTCGAGCATGGTCAGCACGCCGCCCATGCCCGCGACCGAGATTTCGGTGGTGTAGCGGTCGTTGCCGTCGCGGTCCTGCCACTTGCGGGTGCGCAGCTGGCCTTCGATGTAGACCTTCGAGCCCTTGCGCAGGAAGCGCTCGGCAACGCCGACGAGGCCGTCGGACTGGAGCACGACCTGGTGCCACTCGGTACGCTCGCGGCGCTCGCCGGTCTGGCGGTCCTTCCAGGTTTCCGAGGTCGCGATGCGCAGGTTCGCCACGCGCCCGCCGTTCTGGAACGACTTCACTTCGGGGTCGGCCCCGAGGTTGCCGACGAGGATGACCTTGTTGACGCTGCCTGCCATGGATGAATCGCTTTCTTCTGAATTTCGGCCACCGGAGTTAGCGAATGGCTGCCCGGGACGCGAGTCGTGCGCGCCTGTTTTTAACAGCCCTGCCTGAATTGCGGTCTAGAGCCCCGCCCAGACCGCCAGCCAGTAGGTCGCTCCGGCTGCCACGTAGGCAAGGCCGAAGAGGTAGGCGAGCATGAAGGTCGGCCACTTCCAGCCATTGGTCTCGCGCCGGGTGACGGCAATGGTCGACATGCACTGAGGCGCAAAGACGAACCAGGCCAGGAACGCGAGCGCCATCGGCAGGGTCCAGCGGCCCTTGAGCTGCTCGCCCAGTTCGGCCGCTTCCTCGTCCTCGTCGCTCGCATCGACCGCGTAGGTCGTCGCCAGCGAGGAGACCGCCACTTCGCGCGCGGCCATCGCCGGGATCAGCGCGAGCGCCATGTCGCGGTTGAATCCGATCGGCTCGACCACCACGGCCAGGCCATTGGCGATCTTGCCCGCGAACGAGGCATCGACCTGGCTCTGCCCAGGTTCGGCGCGCGGGAAGCTGAGCATGATCCACAGGACCACCGTGACCATGAAGATGATCGTGCCCGCACGGCGCAGGAAGATCCACGCGCGCTGCCACAGGCCCAGCAGAAGGTCGCCCGGCCGGGGCAGCTGGTACTTGGGCAGCTCCATGATGAAACCCGAAGCCGCGCCCTTGGTCACCGAGCGGCGCAGGATGAGGGCGACCAGCATCGCGCCGAGCACACCTGCGACATAGAGCGCGAAGAGCACGAGGCCCTGCAGGCCCACGCCCCAGCCCACGCTCTCGTTGGGGATGAAGGCGGCGATGATGACGGCATAGACCGGCAGGCGCGCCGAACATGTCATCATCGGGGCAATCAGGATCGTGGTCAGGCGGTCCTTGGGATCGGTGATCGAACGGGTCGCCATGATGCCCGGAATGGCGCAGGCAAAGCTGGAGAGCAGCGGAATGAAGCTGCGCCCGGAAAGGCCCACGCTCGCCATCATGCGGTCCATCAGGAAGGCGGCGCGCGCCATGTAGCCCGAGGCTTCCATGGCGAGGATGAAGGCGAAGAGGATGACGATCTGGGGCAGGAACACCACCACCGAGCCCACGCCCGAGATGATGCCCTCGGTCAGGAGATCGCGCACGAAGCTCGCGGGCATGAGGCCCGTTACACCGTCGTGCAGCGCGCCCACACCGGCCTCCAGCGCGTCGGCGAAAGGCGTGGCCCAGGCGAAGACCGCCTGGAAGATCACGAACAGGAGCGCGAACAGCACGAAGGGCCCGGCCCAGGGATTGAGCAGGACCGAATCGAGACGTGCATGCAGGCGGCGCTGGCGGGTTTCCGAAAGGATCGCGCCGTTCGCCATCGCGTGCGCGGCCACGCGCCGCTCGGTCTCGCCGATCTCGGTAAGGCTTGGCCCCGGCTCGCGAAGCCCGGCCGAAGACGCGGCTTCGGCGAGCTCGGTCAGGCCACGGCGGCGCACCGCCACGGTCGGCACCACGCGCACGCCCAGCTCTTCCTCCAGAACCGCGGGATCGAGCACGAGACCGTCGCGCTCGGCCAGGTCGACCATGTTGAGCGCGATCACGGTGGGCTTGCCCAGCGCGAGCAGTTCCTGTGCGAAGACGAGGTGCTGTTCCAGGTTCGAGGCGTCGAGGACGACGACCAGAACATCGGGCTCGGCCTCGCCGGGAAATTCGCCGCGGATGACCTTGGAGGTCACTTCCTCATCGGGGCTCGTCGCATCGAGGCCATAGGCGCCGGGAAGGTCGGTCAGCTCGACCGGCTCGCCGGTCGGCAGCACCAGGCGGCCCGACTTGCGCTCCACCGTAACGCCCGGATAATTGGCGATCTTCTGGCGCGCGCCGGTCAGCGCGTTGAACAGCGCGCTCTTGCCGGCATTGGGATTTCCGACGAGGGCAATCTTGCGGGGACGGCTCATGCCGGGGTGCTCTCCAGATCGCTCACCTCGATCGCGGCGGCGTGGGCGCGGCGCACCGCGACGACCATGCGCCCGATGCGCAGCGCGATGGGGTCACGCCCGCCGAACACGCCGCGCTGCGACACCGAAACCTGCGCGCCGGTATCGACGCCCAGCGCGCGCAGACGCCGCGCTTCCTCGGGGACGAGCTGGTCCCAGTCGACCGCAACGATGCGGACCTTCTGATCGATGGGTTGTTGATCGAGAGTCATAAGATGGCGCTGCCAGATTAGAGGCTTCTTTGCAACTGCTTCGCAATAAGCAGGACGCCATGTCATTGGCCGAAATCAAATCTTGCAGGCGCGCAACATGGCGCGCCTGCAGACGCGGATGCCGGTGTCAGCGCGCCGGGTAGCGCAGGCGCCCGAGGAGACGGGTCAGGCTGAAGCGCTCGTCGGGCGAACGGGTAAGCTGTGCCTTGACCTTCTCAAAGCGCAGGATGCCCTCGATCCGGCGCTCCAGAAAAGCGCGGGTTTCGGGCTTTTCCGGGTCCTTCTCGCGCGCGTAGACCTGCAGCGTCGCGGCATAGAGCGCGCCCAGCGTGGTGCGCTTGGTGTAGTGGTTGTAGTCGGTCGCGGTGTCGCCCGCCACGCGCCACATGAGGTCCGCGCTGTACCAGCCCAGTTGCGCGGCGCGCGCGAGGTTTTGCGGCATTGCCATGATTGCCAGCGCGCGGGTGAGCGCTTCCTCGCGCCCGCTCGCGGCCTCAAGACGGGCCATGACGAGACGGCGGATCTTCTCGCGCACGGGAACACCCGCCAGCGAGTCGGCGGGAACCGCCGCGAACATCCCCGCGTCGATCGCCTCGATCCAGGCCTCGATCATCGCCATCTGCTTGCCGCCAAAGGCATAGGCGGCAAGTTCGGGATCGACGCCGTGCTGGCGCGCGGCCTGTTCGACGGCCTGCGCGCTCCAGCCATCGAAGGCGGCGGCATCGGCAATCGCGGGCGCCAGATTGCGGCGCAGGTCGGCGAGAGTGGTGGCTTCTTCCATGCCCTGTTCCTTCAGAAAGTGGGGCCGTAGACGGGCTTGGAGTTCTTGCTGGCGCCTTCGGTCACGTTGTCGTCGATGACCTTCACCAGATAGCTGTCCTTGCCATTCAGTTCGGCATAGTCACGCGCGCTGCGCCCCGAATTGTCGGTGCGCGAGGGATCGGCGCCGGCCTTGAGCAGCGCCTTCATCAGTTCGGTATCGCGGCGGTGGACGGCCGAGATCAGCGGGGTCTCACCGGCATCGTTCGAGTCGTTGGTGCGCGCACCGTTCTCGATCAGATAGATCGCGCCGTCGCGCCAGCCCAGGTTCACCGCCTGCTGGAGCGGCGTGCGGCCGTGGTCATCGGCGAGGTTGGGCTCGGCGCCCTTCTGGACGAGGTAGCGCAGCCAGGTGATGTCGCGGCGCTGGACAACGATGTGGAGCGCGGTTTCCCCGCTCGTCACGTCCCTGGAATTGACGATGAGGGGCGTGCTCATGATCGCCTGCTCGACCTCTTCGCCTTCCTTCTTCTTCACCGATTCGAGGAACTTGTAGCCTTCGGAGAAACCGGTCTGCGCCGCAGCGCCCGTCGCCAGCGAGCCCGCCGCGAGGCCTGCTGCGGCCAGCGCCAGGGCACCTTTCAGAAACAGCCGGCCAAGCGGCGTTCCGTTCCGGTTCGCAAGTTTCGACACCTTTGATATCCTTCCGTGAATTCTCAACAAGCTGGGCGCGCGCCCTCCATCCGCGCCTTGCAAGTCGCGGTCTAGCAGAGCATGAACCGCTTCGCCATGACCCATCTTGCCTCCCGCACCGTCCGCCGCACGCTCCTTGCCGCAACGCTTGGCCTCAGCCTTGCTCTTGCGGGCTGTTCGGGCGGCAGCGACACGCCCGAAATGCCCCCCATCGTCGGCACCGACATCACCGGCGCGGAGATCGGCGGGCCCTTCACGCTCGTCGACACGGACGGCAAGACCGTCACCTGGAAGGATTTTCGCGGCAAGTGGGCGATGCTTTACTTCGGCTACACCTTCTGTCCCGACGCCTGCCCGATCGACGTGCAGGAAATGATGATGGGCTACAACGCCTTCGCCAAGGCCCATCCCGAGGCCGCCGCCAAGGTCCAGCCCATCTTCATCACCATCGACCCGGCGCGCGACACGCCCGAGATCGTGGGCGAATGGACCGCCGCCTTTGGCGAGAACCTCAAGGGCCTTACCGGCACGAAGGAGCAGGTCGATGCCGCCGCCAAGGCCTTCGCGGTCTACTACGGCAAGGGCGCCGAGACGCAGGGCGGCTACCTCATGGACCACTCGCGCTTCGTCTACCTGATGAACCCGCAAGGCGAGCCCGTCGCCATGCTGCCCGTCGACAAGGGCCGCAAGGCCGTCGCCGGCGACCTGGAGGCCCTCGTCCAGTGAGCGCCCGCCCGTTCTGGGAGCGCCCGCTCGCCAGCCTCGACAAGGCGCAGTGGGAAGCGCTGTGCGATGGCTGCGGCCAGTGCTGCCTGCACAAGGTGGAGGACGCCGACAGTGGCGAGATCTACCACACCAATGTCGCCTGCAAGCTGCTCGACACCAAGACTGCGCTGTGCAGCGACTACCCCCACCGCAAGCGCGCGGTGGCCGATTGCCTGACGCTGACCCTGCGCACCGCAGGCTCGCTTCCCTGGCTGCCGGAAACCTGCGCCTATCGCCTGCGCGCCGAGGACCAGCCCCTGCCCGAATGGCACTACCTTGTCTGCGGTGATCGCCAGGCGGTCCACCGCGCCGGGGTTTCGGTGGCGGGCCGCGTGGTCAGCGAGATCGATGCAGGCCCCCTCGAACAGCACATCATCTGGCCTGAGGGGATGGAGCAGGAATTCGAGATCGAGGACGGCCAGAACCCCTGGGACATCGTCGAAACCGAAATCGGGGCCGACGATGAGGAGCGGGACGACTGAGGCCGATGCTCGACTGGCTCAAGCGCGATCCCCGTCAGGAGCCCAGCGTCACGCTGTGCGGGCGCGACGTCCCCATTGCCTTGCGCCGCATGGAGCGCGCCCGGCGCATGACCATGCGGCTCGCGCCCGATGGCAGCGCGGTGCGCATCACTCTTCCCCCCTATGTGCGCGAGAGCGAGGCACTTGCCTTCGCCCGCTCGCGCACGGCCTGGCTGGAAAAGCAGCTGCGGGCAGTGCCCGAAGCCAGCGAGCTGGCCGACGGGGCGCAGATCCTCTTTCGCGGTGCCTCGCTGGTCCTCGCCCACGATCCCGACGCCCCGCGACGGGTTGTGCTGGGGACCGAGACGCTCGAAGTCGGCGGCCCCACATCCTCGCTCCCCTCGCGCCTTGCGCGCTGGATGCAGGGTGAGGCCCGGCCCCTCCTGGAAGAGGATCTGGCCGAATACTGCGCGCGCGCCGGCCAGCCTACACCCGCGCTGGCCCTGTCCAGCGCCAAGCGCCGCTGGGGCAGCTGCGCGGCCAACGGCGCGATCCGTATCAACTGGCGGCTTGTCATGGCCCCCGATGCGGTGCGCCGCTCGGTCGTCGCGCACGAGGTCGCCCACCTTGTCCATTTCGACCATTCACCCGCCTTCCACCACTGCCTCAAGACCATCTTCGAAGGCTCGGTCCACGAGGCGAACCGCTGGCTCAAGGCGCACGGGCGCAGCCTCTATGTCCCCTTCGGCTAGCGTTTGCGCGCAATAGGCTCTAAATAGCCCCCATGCTTTTCTCAAAACGCTCCGGATACTGGCAGGACGTCAAGCCCACCGGCATGCTCGCGGACTTCCGGTTCGTGTGGCAGCAGGCGGGCACCAACCGCTGGCGCATCGCCGCGATCTCGGCGGCCTGTACCTTTGCGATCTTCTACATGATGGCCGGCCAGGAGGGCTCTGCCCCCCATCCCCCACCCAAGGTGACCTGGATCGCGACGCTGCCCGAAGGCCGCACCGACGAGGAAATCCTGAAGGAAAACATCGCCAACCAGAAGGCCAAGGAAGAGCTGGCCTTCGAGCAGGCCAAGCGCGACAAGGAAGTGCGCGAGATCTACAAGACGCTGGGCCGCTGGTCGGGCATGGACGTCGACAGGATCGCGCGTGAGGCCGAGGCCGAGCAGGCCGCCGAAGAGGCCGCCAAGCTCAAGGAAATCGGCAAGCCGCGCCTGCCCGAAGGCGCCGTCGCGCCCAGGATGCCCGGCGAGACCGCTGGCGAACCCTCGGCCGAAACCGGCGACGCCCCCACCCGGCCGTGAACGACGATTCGCGCTGGCTTGCCGCGGCGGCTGCGCTTGCCGCGTGGGCCCGCCCGCTCAGCCGCCCCAACCCCGGCGTCGGC
>NZ_JALHAT010000066.1:0-17996 GCF_022818885.1 Novosphingobium mangrovi
CGCTCGCCGCCGCGCAGGAGGAGCTCGCCAGCGCACGCGAGGCGCGCGCCGGGGCCAACGCGCGCGCCGAAAACGAGGACGCGCGCCGCGTGGAACTTGCGCGCCTTTCGGGCGAGCGCTTCCAGTGCCCGCCCCCGGTTCTGGCCGAACGCTACGCCTTTGCAGCCCCCGACGTCGGCACCGCCGAGGCCGAGAACACGCAGCTGGAAAAGCTCACCGCCGAGGCCGAGAACACGCAGCTGGAAAAGCTCACCGCCGAGCGCGAGCGGATCGGCCCCGTCAACCTCGTCGCCGCCGACGAACTCGCCGCCGCCGAAGCGCAGCTGGGCACGTCGGTAAGTGAAAAGGAAGAACTGGCCGAGGCGGTCGCGCGCCTGCGCGGCTCGATCGGCAATCTCAACCGCGAGGGCCGCGAACGCCTGCGCGCGGCCTTCGAAGCGGTCGACGCGCACTTCCAGCGCCTCTTCACCCAGCTGTTCATGGGCGGCAACGCGCACCTGGCCTTCATCGATTCGGACGATCCGCTCGAAGCGGGCCTCGAGATCTACGCCCAGCCGCCGGGCAAGCGCCTTCAGTCGCTCACGCTGCTTTCCGGCGGCGAACAGGCGCTGACCGCGGTCGCGCTCGTCTTTGCGCTCTTCCTCACCAACCCCGCGCCGATCTGCGTCCTCGACGAAGTCGACGCCCCGCTCGACGATGCCAATGTCGAGCGCTTCTGCGACCTGCTCGACGCCATGACCCGCGAGACGCAGACCCGCTACCTCATCGTCACCCACAACGCGGTGACGATGAGCCGGATGCACCGCCTGTTCGGGGTCACGATGGTCGAGAAGGGCGTCTCGCGCCTTGTCAGCGTGGATCTGGGCGGGGCCGAAGAACTGCTCGCGGCGGAGTAGAGAAAGAGGATTCAAGGGGCCATCGCCCCTTGGACCCCGGGAATGGGCGACCTCACGTTTGTCGATTGAGGCTGCGCGACCAAGGTGAGCCAGACAGTTCCGGGAGCCCGAGGGCGATGGCCCTCGGAAATGTCCCTTCATCCTTCACCCAAAACACTTGCCCTCCCGATCAATTGGCTTAATAGCATACCAATTGAGCGCACCCCGGATAGCCCCGCAAAGGCATCTCCCCCGGCGCCGCGATCCTCCAAGAATAGGCCCACGTTGCCACGCAAGTGGCGCGCAAGATCCCCCGGAAGGAGAGTACCCGTGACCGACCTGATCAACCAGCCCGGCGTGCGCGAAGCCATGCCGATCCTCGCCTCGAACGAAGGTGTCTGGGAAGGCTGGTACCGCTATTACGATGCCAAGACCGGCGAACTCGTCGACCAGCACCGCTCGCGCCTGATCTGCCGCCTGATCCACAAGGACGGCGTCGATCACTACCACCAGACCAACTATTATTTCTGGGACGATGGCCGCAAGGAAGTCCGTGACTTCCCCGCCGTCTACAAGGATGGCCGCATCTGGTGGGACAACGACCTCATCAAGGGCTGGGCCGCCGAGATGAAGCCCGACGACTACAACCGCTCGACCTGCCTCAACTGGACCCGCAAGAACGAGCCGGGCATCTACCTCTACGAGATGATCCAGAACAACGACGCGCGCACCCACCGCTCGCGCACCTGGCAGTGGTTCCGCGACGGCATCTGCTACCAGCGCACGCTGATCGACGAGAAGTTCATCACCCCCGACTGGCAGAACTTCACCAACGAGGACGCACCCGACGTCTGAGGCCAAGGCGCCAAGATGCTGACGCATCACGCCTTGGAATTGCTCAAGCGCCGCACGGGCTTAACCAAGCCCCGATGAGACAAGCTCATCGTGCCTTGGTGGGAGGCCTTGCCTTCGCCAGATACAGCAAGGGGCTGCGCCGATGCGCGGCCCCTTTTTCGTGAACGCTCAGTCGGGGGCCAGCACCAGCCGGGGCCCCGGGCCTTCCCGCCCCTTCACGTCCTCGGCGTTGTAGAGCTGGCACTTGGCAAGGCTGAGGCACCCGCAGCCAATGCACCCGTCAAGCCGGTCGCGGGTGCGCTCGAGCATGGCGATCTGGTCCTCGATCGCCCGGCGCATCGAACGGCTGATGCGCGCCCAATCCTGTGCGCTCGGGGTCCGCCCCTGCGGCAAGCGCGCCAGTTCGCGCTCGATCTCGGCAAGCGGCAGGCCCAGCTTCTGCGCGATGAGAATGAAGCTAACCCGCCGGATGTCCGAGCGCAGGAAGCGCCGCTGATTCCCGCTCGTGCGCAGCGCCTGGAGCAGGCCCTTCTCCTCGTAGAAACGGATCGCGGAGGTCTTGACGCCCGTGCGCCGGGCCAGTTCGCCGATGGTAATGAAGCTGGGCATCTCGGTCTCCGGGAGGTGGGAAGAACAAGGGATTGGTCCGAGGGCCATCGCCCTCGGGCTCCCGGAACTGTCTGGCTCACCTTTGTCGCGCCGCCTGGATCGACAAAGGTGAGGTGGCCAATTTCCGGGGTCCAAGGGGCGATGGCCCCTTGAAAAGTCCTTCTTCTTAACCCGCTAAGGCCGTTCTCACACAGGCCGCACATTTCGCGCTTGATCTCAACTTAACTTGAACTTGCATTTTCTCCAAGCCGGTTGATTCGCCGGTGACACAACAGGAGAAAAGTCATGGCCCGGGGCCGTCTGGAGCACGCCAACATCACCGTCAGCGACATCGATCGCTCGTCCCGTCTGCTGCAGAGCCTGCTCGGCTGGCACGAGCGCTGGCGCGGGCCCGCCATCAACGGCGGCGAGACGATCCATGTCGGCGAGGAATTCAGCTACATCGCTCTCTACACCGACCGCAAGGCGCACGCAGGGTTCGCCAAGGGCCAGCCGCTCAACCACATCGGACTGGTGGTGGACGATCTCGACGTGGCCGAGGCGGTGGTGATCGCGGCCGGGCTCACCCCGTTCAACCATGGTGACTACGAGCCGGGGCGGCGCTTCTACTTCTTCGACTGGGACCACATCGAATTCGAGGTGGTCAGCTATGAATGAGCCCGTGCTCAGAGAAGCCGGGGCATGGTCTCGTCCGTGTCCCCGCCAGGCTCCCCGCCCTGTTCACCCGACGCTGGCAGATCGCCTACGCCGGTCCATAGCCGCCGTGTTCGCTCCACCGTCAGCGGCGCCGGGGAGGTAACGCACAGACCAAAGGCCTCTTCCGGCGCGGCCTCGATCCAGCGGGACCAGTCGCGCCGGGGAAGGAGGACGGGCATGCGATCATGGACATCGACCATCTGCTCGCAGGCGGGCGCCATGACCAGAGTGTAGACCCGGCCCCATTCCGGGCTCTCGCGCCACAGGCCTGCGACCGCAAACGTGTCCACCCCCTCGATCCCGTACCAGGTGCGCGTCATCTGCCCCGCCTTGCCCTCGGGCTCGGCCCAACAGGTGACGGGCACCAGGCAGCGGCGGTGGACGAAGCTGTCCTTCCAGAAACGGGTGTGCAGCTTGTCATCGCGCGCGTTGGTGACGGGCTTGGGCTTGAGGGGCTGGCCCTGCCGGCCCTTCAGCACGAGCGGAAATCCCCAGGTCATCGTCTGCGCGCGCCCCTCGGCAACGACAAGGCCGGAGTAGCCGGGATAGACTTCCTCGGCGAAGTTGGCGCCCTCCTGGGGCAGAACCTCGAACAGGGCGGCAACCTCGGCGGTGCCCTTGGTCATGCGGTAGAGATTGCACATGATGCCGTTGGGGGACCGTCCTCAGACGACCCCAGCGTTGCCCACCACCCAGCAGGCCAGCACCATCACGAAGCCGAGATCCCGGTTCGAGCGGAACCGCGCCAGCGCGTTGTCGCCGTCCTGCGTGTCCAGCGTCACGACCTGAAATCCCAGGTGCATCGCGACGGGCACCAGCGCCATCAGGCCCACCCAGTCGGGGCGCACCGTCCAGAAGGCCAGCCCCCAGAACGCCACGGCCAGCGCATAGAAACCACCAACGCCCAGGCGCACGTGCTGGCCCAGCCGCCGCGCGGACGAGCGGATGCCCACCAGCGCGTCGTCCTCGCGGTCCTGGATCGCGTAGATCGTGTCGTAGCCGATGCACCACACGATGCAGCCCGCGTAAAGCGCGGCGAGCGCGCCCAGCTGGTCCTGCCGGATCTCGATCCAGCCGACCAGCGCGCCCCAGGTAAAGACCATGCCGAGCCAGGCCTGCGGCCACCAGGTGATGCGCTTCATGAACGGATAGGCGGCGACGAGCGCCACGCTGCCCAGCGCCACCAGCTGCGCTTCGAGGCGCAACTGGAAGAGAACGACAAGGCCCACCGCGCAGAGCAGCAGGAGCCAGACCCAGGCCGCCTTCTTGCTGACCCGCCCGCTTGCCACCGGTCGCTGCGCGGTGCGCGCCACCTTGCGGTCGAGGTCGGCATCGACGATGTCGTTGAGCACGCAGCCCGCACCGCGCATCGCAATCGAGCCCACCAGCAGCCAGGCGATGAGCCACAGCCGCTGCTCGCCGCCCGCCAGCATCACGCTCCACGCGCAAGGCCAGAAGAGCAGCCACCAGCCGATCGGACGGTCGAATCGCGCCAGCATCGCGTAATCGCGAAGCTGCGGCGGCAAAGCCGCGACGAGGCCACGTTGCTGGCTGTCGGGGACGAAGGTAGGATCACTCACCCCCCGGGAAATACCGGATCAAGACGCCCCTGTCATGCCCAACGTGCCCCATGCACACAGCCTGGCCGCTTTGGCGTTGCGCACAGTGCACGAACGCGCAACAACACAGGCTCGCTCACAACGCGATCACGAATGGGGGACACGAAAACGATGCGCTTGAACACACTCGCCTTTTGCACCGCGATGGGAAGCGTGCTGGCACTCGCCACGCCGCCTGCGATGGCCCAGGCCCCCGAAACACCTGCGGGCCGCGAAGCGCTTTCCGTCCTCCAGGAAGCCGTCGCCATTCCCACAGTCCAGGGCCGCGGGCAGGTTCCCGTGCTTGCCGCCAAGCTCAAGGCGCGCCTGCTCGATGCCGGATTCGCCGAGGACGAGGTCACCTTCGTCCCCCAGGGCGAGACCGGCTACCTCCTGGCCCGCTACCCGGGCCGCGACCGCAAGGCGCCTGTCACCGCGATCATCGCGCACATGGACGTCGTCGAGGCCAAGCCCGAGGACTGGGAACGCGATCCCTTCACCCCGGTGATCGAGGATGGCTATCTGTTCGGGCGCGGCTCGCTCGACAACAAGGCGGGGCTCTCCATCGTGACCGCCACGATGATGAAACTGCGCCGCGAGGGCTGGGTCCCCGCGCACGACATCGTGCTCGGCTTCTCGGGCGATGAAGAGACGCAGATGGCGACCACCGCCGCCATGGCCACCGCCATCGTCCACGAGGCGGGCAAGGTCGATCTCGTCCTCAACGCCGATTCGGGCCACGGCTCGCTCGACGAGACGGGCCAGCCCTTCGTCTATGAGGTGCAGGCGGGCGAGAAGACCTACGCCGACTACAAGCTGACCCTCACCGATCCCGGCGGCCACTCCAGCCGTCCTGGCGCGACCAACGCCATTGCGGCCATGAGCGCGGCGATGGAGAAGATATGGGCCTACAAGTTCCCGGTCACCGTCAGCCCGCTGACCAGGGCCTACTTCGAGGGCAGCGTGGATGCCGCCCCCGCCGATGTGGCGCCCGCCATGCGCGCGCTCATCGCCGATCCCACCGACGCGAAGGCCGCCGCCACGCTGTCCGCGCGGCCCGAGTACATCGGCCTCATCCGCACCACCTGCGTGCCCACCATGATCGAAGGCGGCCACGCGCCCAACGCGCTCCCCCAGTCAGTCAGCGCCAACGTCAACTGCCGCATCTTCCCCGGCACCTCGCGCGCCAGCGTGCAGGAGACGCTGGCCCAGGTCATCGCCGATCCTGAGATCGCCATCGCCTTTCAGGACAACGGCACGCTCGAATCGATCGAGAGTCCCTTGCGCGCAGACGTCATGCAGGCGGTCGAAGTCGCCGTCCACGAACGCGCACCTGGCCTCTCCATCGTGCCGGGCATGAGCGCGGGCGCGACCGATTCGATGCACTTTCGCTCCAAGGGCATCCCCGCCTTCGGCGTCGGGGCCGTGTTCATGAAGCCCACGGACGCATTCGCCCACGGCCTCAACGAACGCCTGCCGCTCGCCACGCTCGATCCCGCGGTGAAGCAGTGGGAGACGCTGCTGCGCACGTTGTTGAAGTAAATAAGGGACGGAAGGTAATATATTTTCAAGGGGTTATTACCCCTTGACCCCAGAATTGGTGAGCTCACCTCTTTCGGCCAAGGCGGCGCGAGAAAGGTGAGCTTGACCATTCTGGGAGCCCGAAGGCGATGGCCCTCGGACCTGTTCTTCTTCCCGTTCCCCGCGATCTTTCCCTTTGATCTCCCCCGCCCGCCCCCTCTAAGGCGCGTTCCTCCGCTGCAATGAGACCCGCCCATGCCCGCCACTCCCGCCTGGCCGCCGCGTTCGGCCCCCCGTCTGTTCGTTCCCGGACCGCTGGCCGAGTGGCAGGAGCTGCGCCTTGACGGCAACCCGGCGAACTACCTTGCGCGGGTCATGCGCGTGGGCGCGGGCGATGCGGTGATCCTGTGCGACGATGTGACCGGCGAATGGACGGCCGAGGTGCTCGACGCGGGCAAGCGCCACGTCACCCTCACCCTTCGTGACAAGCTGCGCGACCGCGAGGCGGTGCCCGATTTCTGGCTCTGCGCCGCGCTTCTGAAGAAACCCAACTTCGATCTCGTCATGGAAAAGGCGACCGAACTGGGCGTCGCGCGTATCCAGCCGGTGCTGACCCGGCGCTGCGTTGCCGACAAGCTCAATCCCGAGCGCGCGCAGACCATCGTGTCCGAAGCGGCCGAGCAGTGCGCGCGCACCGCGCTGCCCGAACTGGCAGGGCCGGTGAAGCTCGACGCGTTGCTGGCCGACTGGCCGGAGGACCGCGCGCTGTTCTTTGCCGACGAACAGGGCGGGGAACCGGCCGCGGCGCAATTTGCCGCGCACGATGGCCCGGCGGCGCTCCTCGTCGGCCCGGAAGGTGGCTTTGACGATGCCGAGCGCGCCGCGATCCGCGCCCATCCCGCTGCCCGTGCGATCACGCTGGGCCCGCGCATCCTGCGCGGCGAAACCGCCACGATCGCGGCCTGCGCGGTGTGGATGGCAACCCGGGGCGACTGGTCCACCGTGTGAATACCTAGCCATATTGTATGCCTGGAAACAAAAATGGGGCTGGCGCTAAGGCCTTCGCATCTCTACCTCCGGGCCCATGAGTACCCGCGAGGCTTCGGATCGTGACGATCCGGTAATCGAGACCCTGGACCAGCTTGCCGCGCCGATGGCCGCGGGCGAGAAGCCGCGCGAGGCGTGGCGGATCGGCACCGAGCACGAGAAGTTCGTCTACGACACGAGCGACCACCACGCCCCCTCCTACGACGAGGAAGGCGGCATCCGCGACCTGCTCCTCGCGCTCGAGGAATTCGGCTGGGAGCCGATCCTGGAGGGCGGCAAGGTCATCGCGATGAAGGGTGCGGACGGCACCGTCAGTCTGGAGCCGGCCGGACAGCTCGAACTTTCGGGCGCGCCGCTGGAAAACCTGCACCAGACCTGCGCCGAGACAGGGCGTCACCTCAACCAGGTCAAGGCCATTGGCGAGCGGCTCGGCAAGGGCTTCCTCGGCCTTGGCATGTGGCCCGACAAGGCCCGCGCGGACCTGCCGCTGATGCCCAAGGGCCGCTACGACATCATGACCCGGCACATGCCGCGCGTCGGCTCGCTCGGCCTCGACATGATGCTGCGCACCTGCACCATCCAGGTCAATCTCGACTATTCGAGCGAGGCGGACATGGTGCAGAAGTTCCGCACCTCGCTGGCGCTGCAGCCGCTGGCGACCGCGCTCTTTGCCAATTCGCCCTTCACCGAGGGCAAGCCCAACGGCATGCTCTCCTACCGCAGCCACATCTGGTCGGACACCGACCCGGCGCGCACGGGCATGCTCCCCTTCGTGTTCGAAGAGGGCTTCGGCTACGAGCGCTATGTCGAGTACATGCTCGACGTGCCGATGTACTTCGTCTTCCGCGACGGCAAGTACATCGACGCCGCCGGCCTCTCCTTCCGCGACTTCCTGAAGGGCGAACTTTCGGTCCTGCCCGGCGAGAAGCCGCGCATCTCGGACTGGAACGACCACCTCTCCACCGCCTTCCCCGAAGTGCGCCTCAAGTCCTTCCTGGAAATGCGCGGTGCCGATGGTGGCCCGTGGAACCGCATCTGCGCGCTGCCTGCGCTGTGGGTCGGCCTGCTCTATGACCAGGGCGCGCTCGACGCGGCCTGGGACCTGGTCAAAGACTGGGACATGGAAGGGCGCGAAACGCTGCGTTCCTCGGTGCCCAAGCTCGGCCTCGACGCGCCGATCCCGACCGGCGGCACCTTGCGCGACATCGCGGGCGAAGTCCTCGACATCGCGCGGCAGGGGCTTGCCGCGCGCGGCCGCCTCAACGCGAGCGGCGACAACGAGACCGGCTATCTGGAACCGCTGGCCGAGATCGTCGCCAGTGGCCGGGTTCCGGCCCAGCGCCTGCTCGACCTCTACAACGGTGAGTGGCAGGGCGAGATCGCCCCTGTCTACAAGGTCAAGAGCTTCTGATCCGGCCGGGCCGCCCTACTCGGCGGCCTGCGCGGACACCGGCCTGGGCGCAAAGCGCGTCCAGAGCGCCGAAATGGTGCGCGTGATGAAGGCATTGCGCGCCATCCACGCGTGGTATTCCCGGTACTTCGCATCCTCGCGCAGGAGATGCGCTTCCTCGGTCTTCGCGCGCCAGAAGTAGATCGCGCTGACGATGGCGAGGAGGACCGTGTTGCGCACCATGTCGGTGAGCGATCCGTTGGTGACGAGGAAGGGCAGCGTCGAGAGCCACCAGAAGGCGTTCTTCGACAGGTAGGCCGGGTGGCGCGTGAAGCGGTAGGGCCCATTGGTCAGGACGCCGCGATAGGTCAGGTTGGAAAAGCGCAGGCCAAAGGCGAAGGTCGCCCAGGCGTAGATCGCGGTCAGCACCACCATCAGCCCCGCCCAGAGCCACAGAAGCGGCGTGTAGCCCTCCAGCCAGTAGGCCCAGCCACCGGTGTGGACTTCATAGCCCAGGACGTCCGAACGCCCGATCGTGCCCCATACGAAGGGCGGATAGCACAGGAGCGCGGCCACCCAGCCCGCGAGGAACGGGTTGCCGCTGCGGATATGCGCGTCGAGCGGGCGGAAGGTGAAGATGTAGCCGACCGTGCCGATCTGCACGTCGATGAGGAACAGGAGGCCGATCAGGAGCGAGCCCGTCTCGACCGGGTCGGAGCCGATCCGCGACAGGTCCGCCTCGACGATCTGGGCAAAGCCGCCGGGCAGGATCGAGATCATGAAGGCCCCGAAGAAGCCCTTGATCGCCCAGGCCCGCCAGTGCTTCTTCACCTGTTCCGCCTCCCACGCCTCGCGGCCCAGAAGGAGCGCGCCGAAGTGCCAGGAGGCATCGCGCGGTTCGACCATGAACCGGTCGAGCCACAGGACATAGGGGATCGAAAGGAGGAAAAGGACCGGCGCCGCCGCGCCGATCACCTGCATGGCAAAGAGATACTGCCCGTCCCAGTACCAGCGCGCGATGCAGTAGAAGAGGCCGATCCCGATCCAGGTCGCCCAGAGCCCGGCGATCTTGGTGATCGAGATCTCCCGGACCGCGCGCCAGGGGCGCGGGCGGGCCCAGTCAATGCCGGTGGAGGGGCTTTGGTGAACCTTGTCGACTAGGAGCGAATAGAGGCTCATCGCCGCGCCCGTCACGAAGAGCGCCGCAAGCGCGGCGTAAGGTCCGCTCATCGGGGCGCGGGGGCCGGGAATGTGGAAGGCCTGCGCCAAACCCGCCCAGTTGCGGCAGATCAGCAGCCAGCACAGGAGCGCGGCCAGCCCGACAAGGCCGACACCCGCCGACACGTCACTGGTCGGGCGCTGTGCGCCTGTCTCGCTATCCCCCGTGTCCCTCTGGCTGGTCATGCCAAGAGAGCTACCCGCAATTGGTTAAAGCGACCGAAACGGAGGAAATCGGCGCGAAGAGAGGCGAAGGGCGCATGTCCGAAGCCGAACACGCGCCCCACCGTACTTAGCGGAACGCGGTGATGCGGCCCGAATCGTCGAGCACGAAGAGCGTCGAGTTGGCCACCACAGGGGCCAGCGAGACCGCGTCCTTGACCTCGGTGAAGAGGGTTTCTTCGCCGCTGGCCGGGTCGATGCGGTAGACCTCGCCGTCCGAATTGGCCGTCCACAGCGCGTTGCCCGCCAGCACTGGACCGACCCAGAACACCGGGTTCTTGCGCTTCTTGGGATTGCCGTAGCGGGTCAGCTGGGTCAGCCAGCGCACCTTGCCGTTGGCGCGCGAGATCGCGAGGATCTCGGCCTTGTCGTCAAGCGTGAAGACCCAGTCACCCGCGACCGCCGGGGTGGAGATGCCCGCCAGGTTCAGCTCCCACACGCGCTGGCCGGTGAGCAGTTCGTACGCCGCCATGCGCCCGCCCTGACCCAGCGCGAAGACGCGGCCCTGGTCGATGATGGGATCGGCATCGACGTCGGTAAGGCTGCCCACCTCGGTCGAGATCGAGGTGCGAGCAAGCGCGTCCGACCAGAGCTGGCGGCCGTTCTCGTAGCGGTAGGCCACCAGCTCGCCCGAGGAGTAACCCGCAATGACCGTGCCACGCGCCGCGGCGGGCGAGGCCACGCCGAAGACGCCGGACTGGGTGATCGAGCCCGATTCGCTCCACAGCACCTTGCCGTCGGCCGCGTTGAGCGCGAAGATCTGGTTGTCCTGCGTCATCACGTAGATCGCGTTGAAGGCGACCGTGGGCGCGCCGCGCAAGGGGCCTGCGGGCTTGACCGACCAGGTCTGCTCGCCGGTGCGCGCGTCAAGCGCGGCGACTTCGCCCACACCCGTGGTGACGAAGACCTTGCCGCCATCGAAGCTGACACCGCCGCCGAAGATCGACTTCTCGTCCTCGCCGGACACCTTGAAGCTCTTGGTCCAGACCTCGCTGCCGGTCTCCACGTTGAAGGCGTGGACCACGCCGCGCGTGTCGACGACGTAGAGACGCCCGTCGCCCACCACCGGCGAGGCAGCGAGGCGCGCGCGCTGCGTGGAGCCTGCAATGCTGGCGCTCCAGACCTCGGACGGGCTGGAGGACAGCGCGAGGTGGCCGTAGGACTTGCTGGCGCTGCCACCGCCCTGCGCCCAGGTCGCGTTGACCTGTTCGGGCGGCAGGATCACCGAGACGCCGGCCATCGAGGGATCGACTTCGGCGCCGCTCTCGATGCGCGAGAGGATGGGGATACGCTCACCCACGGTCGGGGTCTTGGGACCACCGTCCCCGCCACCGCCGAAGAGCTTGCAGCCCGAAAGGCCCGTCACCAGCGCGAGCGCCAGAAGCGGAGCGGCGCGGCGGCGCCACACGGCGCGGCGCGGGGCCCGATGGGTCAGGTCGACTGCGGTCATGCCTTTATCCTTACAGGTAGATTTCATTCGGCGGCCGTATCGCCGCTGTCGGCGGCCTGCGCCTTGGCGCCCTTGGGCGCTGCATCGGGTTCGGACGCGGTTTCAGCGTCCTCGATCGCCTCGCCGCGCGCATCGACCACGTCAGGCACGGCATCGACGCCCAGCACGGCGGCCAGCTGGCGCGCGCGGCTGCGCTGGCCTTCGCTGGCGTTCTCGTCCTTGGCGATCTCGGCGAAGAGGGGACCGGCCTGGTCGGGCTTGTCCATCTTGAGGTAGGCCATGCCCACCATCTCGGCCGCGACACCGAACCAGGCGTTGCCCGGCGCGGCGAGCGGCTTGAGCCGGTCAACCACATCCTGCGGCTTCATCTCGTCAAAGCGCGCCGCGACAAGGCGCACAGTGGCGAGGTCGCGCAGCGGCTTGGGGGCGGCCTCATCGGCGGCGACGCCTTCGTAGATCTTGGCGGCACCGGCGACGTCGTCCTGCTCCTGCGCGATCGCGGCGAGCATGAGCTTGGCGGGCACGGCGTTGCCCTTGGCATCCTCGCCGCTCAGCGCCTGGAGCTTGGCCTTGGCATCATCGAGATTGCCCGCCTGGACGCTGTCGAGCGCCTGGATATAGGCCTCGGCGTGCTCTTCGCGCAGGGTCTTCTGGTGGTGGTTCCAGTAGAGCCAGCCACCAAAGCCTGCCAGGACGAGCACGATCAGCACGGCGAGCGCCAGCCCCTTGCCCTTCAGGAAGCTTTCCATCTGGTCCTGGCGCAGGGCATCGTCGACCTCGCGGACGAAGACGTCCTGCTGCGCGGCCTTGCGGGCGGCGGCCTTGTCGTTCTTGTCGGAGCCGGTGGAGGCGGAATTCGTGTCAGGTGGCAGGGCCAAGATCGGGGCGCTTTCTGCGGTACGAGGTGGGTTTGGGGCTGTTTAGCGTATGCATGCGGCTTTTCAACGGCCATCATCGCTGCACGTCCCGCTCTGAAGCGGAACTGAACGGGTCTGTCAGGACGGCAAGGGCCAGCCTTGCGCGCCTCCCATAGCCGCTGCGTAGGTTTCCCGATAGGCCGAAATCATCGCGTTTTCATCGTAGAAGGCCTGGGCATGGGCCTGGTTGGCGGCTCCGACCCGGGCGCGCAGGGCCCCGTCCCCGGCAAGCTCGCCCAGCGCGCGGGCCAGCGCCTCCTCATCGCCGGCCGGGGTGATGAAGGGTCGGTTTTCCCCAGCCACCATCGCTGCCACGTCGCCGACAGCCGGCGCCGCGATGGCGAGCCCCGCCGCCATCGATTCGACCACCGAGATCGGAAACTGCTCGCTGTCGGACGAAAGCGCGAAGAGATCGAAGAGCCCCACCACGCGCGCCGGATCGGCAACGAAGCCGGGCAGGTGGACACGCTCAGCCACCCCCAGCCGCTGCGCTTCGGCGAGGATCGCGGTGCGTTCGGGCCCCTCGCCCACGATCACCAGCTGCCATGGCTGCGGCAGGGTAGCGAAGGCGCGCACCAGCCGGGGCAGGTTCTTGACCGCGCGCAGCCCCGCCAGCGTCCCCAGCCAGAACGTGCCGGGCGCCTTGGTGAGGCCGGGAAGGGAATCGGGAGCCGGGCGCGCGGTATAGCGCGCGGTGGGAATGCCGTTACCGATCAGCCGCACGCGGGACGCAGGCTGATGCCAGGCCTCCCGCGCAATGGCGGCAAGGCGCTGCGAGGGGACGACCAGCGCCGCCGCGCCCGCCAGCGCTGCGCGCCGGAAGAGATTGCGCTGCCACTTGAGCCCGCCCGCCTCGTCCTCGTTGAAGCCGTCCTCGTGGTGAACGAGCGGCCCCAGGCCAAGGCGCCGGGCAAAGAGACGGTGCGCCAGCACGGCGTCCATGGCGCCCCAGTTGTAGCTGAGGACAAGATCGTACCCCTGCATCGCCCGGGCGATACGCCACAGGCGGGCCGGTGTGGGACGTCCCTGAAGCGCGGGGAAATCGCCCCCCAGCGTCACATGCAAGGCCGGATCGAGTACATCGGCCGCGCCATAGGCGCCGGGCTGGGCCGAGACCACGGCATGCGCGATGTCCGGCCCGAAGGCCTGCATCAGGCGCACCGCACGCAGTTCCTTGCCGCCTGCGTTGAAGCCCGAATGAAGGTGCAGGACATGCACAGGTGCCCCCTTCCCTGTCCCCGCCCCGCTCAGAGCGTGCGCGCCAGCAGCGCCTCGATCGCGGCGAGCGCCTCGGGCTCGTCGAGCGTCGGGGCGTGGCCCACATGGGCGAGCGTCAGCGCCTCGGCGCCGGGCACCCGCTCCAGCATCTGCGCCAGGGTCTTGAGCGAGAGCACGTCGGAAAGTTCGCCGCGCACCACCAGCAGCGGACGCCCCGCCATCGCCTCCCATGAGGGCCAGAGGTCGGGCTGGTCGGCCAGGTCGATGTCGAGCACCGGCTCGGCGATCTTCATGTCGTAGTCGAACACCACGCGCCCGCTGCTCGAAAGCGTCATCAAGCGCTTGGCCATGCGGATCCAGAAGTCCAATGGCTGGTCGGGGTGCGAGCCGTCGTGCGCGTCCTCGATCCCGCGCGCGGCGTGGACCCAGGTGGGATAGCTGCGCCCCTGCCCCAGGTATTCGCGGATGCGCTCCATCCCTGCCGGTTCAAGCCAGGGGCCGACATCGTTGATGACCGCACCTGTGATGCGCTCGGGGATCTCCTGGACCAGCCCCATGGCCAGAAGTCCGCCCAGCGAGGTGCCGATGACGACGACCTTCTGCAGCCCCTCGTGGCGGATGAGATCGAGGATATCGGCGACGTACTGGACAGGGCCGTAGCTGGAGGCCTCCTTCGCATAGTCGCTCTCGCCCCGCCCGCGCAGGTCCGGGCACAGCACGTGCCAGCCGCGATGCGCAAGGTGGGGGGCAAGACCGTCGAAGTCGCGCGCGTTGCGGCTGAGGCCGTGGAGGCACAGCACCACCGGGCGCGCCTCGTCCAGCACCTGCGCGCCGTCCGCGCTGGCGGGAAGATAGTCGCGGTAGTGGAGCTTGAGACCGTCCGCGCTCGACCAGTAGCGATCCTCCCAGAGCTGTTCCTCGGTATTGGTCATGTCGCGATGGCGTCCCGGTCTCGTCCTGTTGCGGTTGCCTGGCGCTCTGCGCATCGCCGGCGCCAGGGGCAAGCGACTGATAGCCCTCCCCGATCCATCTGAACACCCGGCTTGGCCGAGGCGCTGCGAAGGGACGCTCGCCCTGCGCGCGGCGCACGCGCTTAGCGCTTGAAGCCGCGCGCGGAGACGTCCACCTAGGAGGGATGGCAAGCTCCCCCCCCGCGTCCGCCCCCTACTGCCCCGACACCCCGATCACCGCGCTGGCCGACTGGCTGGCCGATCCTGTCTCGCCCGCCCCTTTTCCCTCGCACACGCTGCGCTTTCGCAACGACCGCTGGGCGCAGGCGGTGGGCCTTGGCGAGCTCAGCGAAGACCAGTGGATTGCCCACTTCGGCCGGTTCGAGCCGCTGGAGGGCAATCTTCCCCGCCCGCTGGCGCTGCGCTACCACGGCCACCAGTTCCGGAACTACAACACCGATCTAGGCGATGGGCGCGGGTTCCTTTTCGCACAGATGCGCGAAGGAGGCCCGGGCGGGCGCCTGCTGGACCTGGGCACCAAGGGCTCGGGCCAGACACCCTGGAGCCGCGATGGCGACGGGCGCCTGACGCTGAAGGGCGCGGTACGCGAGATCCTTGCCACCGAAATGCTCGAGGCGCTGGGTGTCGACACCTCCAGGACCTTTTCGGTGGTCGAAACCGGCGAGGAACTGTGGCGCGGCGATGAACCCTCCCCCACCCGCTCGGCGGTCATGGTGCGCCTCTCGCACGGGCACATCCGCATCGGCTCGTTCCAGCGCCTCTACGCGCTGGAAGAGACCGAGCACCTTTCCCGTCTCGTTGATTATGCGCTGGCGCAGTATCCGGGGACGCAGCCGCCCGAGGACGCGCCCGACCGCGCCAATCCCGCCATCGTGCTCCTCCACCAGGTGGTCGAGCGGCTCGCCGATCTCGCCGCATCCTGGATGGTCGCGGGCTTCGTCCACGGCGTCCTCAACACCGACAACATGAACATCTCGGGCGAAAGCTTCGACTACGGCCCCTGGCGCTGGGCCCCGCGCTGGGACCCGCGCTTCACCGCCGCCTACTTCGACCGCACCGGCCTCTACGCCTTCGGCCGCCAACCCGAGGCGCTCCTGTGGAACTGCGGCCAGCTGGCCCAGGCACTGAGCCCCTTGGCCGAAACAAAGCCGCTGATCGCCGCGCTCGACCGCTTCGCCCCGCTCTACCAGGCGGCCATGGCGCGGCGCTTCTGCTGGCGCCTGGGTGTCGAGCCGCGCGGGCAGGAGGCCGACACCGCACTCATCAAGGCCGCCGAGGACACCATGGTCGAGACCGGCTTCTCGCCCGACCGCTTCTTCTTCCACCACCGTGCAGCCCGCAATGCAGGCGAGGACGCCTTCGGCCAGCAACTTGCCGCCTATGCCCCCGCCACCGACCTCGACGATCCGTTCTGGCACGAGGGCACACCGCCCGACCTCCACATCGAGGAAGTCGAGCGCGTCTGGGCCGCCATTGCCGAACACGACGACTGGAGCGAACTCGAGGCCAAGATACAAGCGATCCGGGCGCTCGGGGACCAGCTGGGGGCAAAACCGAGGCCAGCAGGCCACTGCGCGCTTTTGTAACTCGCATTAGGAACCCGGTAGGGATACCTGTGCAAGGGAATGCAGGATTTCCAACTTCTTCCCCTTAGGGATCGCAGGCTCTAAGGGGATTTCACAGTAACGTGCATAAGCACAGACAAACGATCGGGGAACGACCGGGAACGTGAGCGCACCGGATATCATCTCTCTGGAGCCGGCGACGGGTGCCGAGGTCTGGCGCGGCAAGCCCTGCGATGTCGACGATGTCGTTGCGCGTGCACGGCGCGCCTGGCCCGCCTGGGCCGCGCAGCCGCTGACCACGCGCATGGAGCTCATGCGCCGCTTCGCCAACGAGGTCCGCAAGGAGGCCGACGCGCTGGCGCGCACCATCGCGCGCGAAGTGGGCAAGCCCTTGTGGGAGGCCCACAACGAGGTCGAGGCGGTCATCGCCAAGGTCGAGATCTCGATCCGCGCCTATGCCGAGCGCACCAGCCAGCGCAAACTCGACTCCGCGCTCCAGGGCAAGATGGCGCTGCGCCACAAGCCGCACGGCGTGCTCGTCGTGCTGGGGCCCTTCAACTACCCCTGCCACCTGCCCGGCGCGCACATCGTGCCCGCGCTGATCGCGGGCAACGTCATCGTCTTCAAGCCGAGCGAGAAGGCCCCGGCTTCGGGCGAACTCCTCGCCCGCTGCTTCCAGCGCGCCGGGGTCTCGGCCGCGGTCATGCAGTTCGCACCAGGGGGCCCGGGCGAAGGCCAGCGCCTTGTTGCGCACGACGGGATCGACGGCGTGCTCTTCACAGGCTCGGCGCCGACCGGCATCGCCATCAACCGCAAGCTCGCCACCCGCCCCGACAAGATCGTGGCGCTGGAGATGGGCGGCAACAACGCGATGGTGATGTGGGACACGCCCAAGCTTGCCGACGCCGCCGCGCTGATCGTCCAGTCCGCCTTTGCGACCGCCGGCCAGCGCTGCACGGCGGCACGGCGCCTGATCGTCAAGGCCTCGCTCTACGACCAGATCGTGCCACTGGTGAAGAGCCTTGCCGACCGCATCATCGTGGGTGCCCCGTTCGACGAGCCCGCCCCCTTCATGGGCCCGGTTATCGACAACGCGGCCGCCGACGGATTGTCGGAAAGCTTCCTCTACCTGATGAGCCACGGCGGCAAGGCGATCAAGCACCTCCAGCGCCCCGACGGCACGCTGCCCTTCCTCTCGCCCGCGATCATCGACACGACCGCGATGGCCAGCCGCCCCGACGTCGAACTTTTCGGACCGATCCTGCAAGTCATCAAGGTCGACGATTTCGACCAGGCCATCGCGGAGGCCAACAACACCCGCTTCGGCCTCGCCGCCTCGCTGATCGGAGGCACGCCGCAGGAGTACAACCGCTTCTGGGCGAACATGCGCGCCGGGATCGTCAACTGGAACCGCGCGACCGTGGGGCCCAGCCACGCCGCGCCGATGGGCGGCATCGGCCTTTCGGGCAACCATCGCCCGACCGGCTACTACGCGGCGGACTACTGCGCCTACCCGGTCACCTCGGGCGAGATGGAACAGCCCCGCGCGGTGATCGGGGTGGGACTGAAGTCCTGATCCGAGGGCCATCGCCCTCGGGCTCCCCGAACTGTCTACCTCACCTTGCGCGCGCCACGGTGGCTGAAAAAGGTGAGGTCGCCGATTTTGGGGTCAAGGGGCGATGGCCCCTTGAATCATTACTCTCTTCCGCTCTGCGCCCTACTTGCCAGTGGTGACGAGATTGACCTCGGTCGTGCCCGGCCCGGACGGCCCCGCGTAGACGACATAGGCCGCATCGCCCTTGCGCCCGCCGATGGCGTAGTCCTTGCCGGTGCGGCGCACCTGC
>NZ_JALHAT010000067.1:0-1170 GCF_022818885.1 Novosphingobium mangrovi
ATTACTCTCTTCCGCTCTGCGCCCTACTTGCCAGTGGTGACGAGATTGACCTCGGTCGTGCCCGGCCCGGACGGCCCCGCGTAGACGACATAGGCCGCATCGCCCTTGCGCCCGCCGATGGCGTAGTCCTTGCCGGTGCGGCGCACCTGCGCGCTGTAGCCCGCCTTGTCGGCCATGGCGTGATAGAACGCCACGACATCGCCCGCGCCGATGGGCGTTGCGTAGTTCACCACGATCATCGCGCAGCCTTCGCCCGCGACACCGGCCGCTTCCTGCACCGCGCCGCGCGGGTAGACGGGCAGCGCCTTGGGCACCTTGGCCGCCCAGGTGTTCGAGAAGGCGAGTTTGGTCGTGCAGTCGGTCTTCGCCAGCTTCGTCGCCCTGGCGACCTGGGCTGCGGTCGCCGCGCTTTCGGTGAGGACATTGACCCCGCCCTGGCGCGCTTCGGGCGCGGGCTTGATCGGGTGGCCCACCAGCTTTTCGGCTTTCGCGCGCGCATCGCGGATGGCCTCGGGCGAGCGGTCCGCCGGGGGCAGGCTCACCTCGCCCTCCTCGGCTTCGAGGGCCGCTCCGGCCTGACCGGCCATTTCCGGGTCGACCATGATGTCCTCGCCCAGAGCGCCGCTCATCGCCGGATCGCTGGCCGGAGAGGTCGGCTCCTCGGAGGTGCCGCAGCCTGCCAGGAGAACGCTCGCCAGCGCCGCGCAGGCCCAGCCGCCCGTCCGCGTTCCTCGCATCCACTCCTGCATCGTCCCGGTATCCTTCCTGCCCGCGTGCCTCATGGCACCGGGGACATGCACTCAAAGGGCAAACGGCAGGTAAAGACCAGCGCCTTGACCCCCAGCGTCCCATTTCGGGAAAAGGGTCCGGGCAATCCTTGCCGAGGATGAGAAACCGCACACGAAAAAGGGCGCCTGCACATGGGTGCAGACGCCCTTCCACCCACGCGGGCAGGCCGTGAAGCGTGCCTGCACCGCAGGGCGTGCCCCCACCTGCGCATCGCCGTCTGCGCGGACAGGGATTTCGGGAATTGGGGGGAAGGTCACGGTCGGGACAGGGCCGCTCCATCAGGAGAGGGAGAGAGCGATCGAAGCGACCCTGTCCGCAGCGCGTGAGCCTGTGCGGCGCTTAGCGGCAGCGCTGGCCGCCGCGGTCGACCTCGCGGCCGAG
>NZ_JALHAT010000068.1:0-18155 GCF_022818885.1 Novosphingobium mangrovi
AGAGGCCCTCTAAGTGAGCCCCGCGATTCGGTCAAACCCTTTTTTTCAGTTTTTTGAATCTTTGTGCGCGAGCTCCAAATGCGCCCGTCCCATCAGCAACCATGCCCCCCAATGCAGCAAGTGGGAATGAGGGCCCTTCGGGGCGAGCAAGCGAGGCGCGTCGAACTCCCGCACCTGGAATGTCCGTGCAAATGCCGCGTCCCGCCCCCGGAGCCTGCGACGCGTCAACGTAGATCCGCCTCGCATCGCGTTGGTGCCAATGCGCAACCAGAATATAACAAGGCGCATGCAGCCCAACAGGCATTGATTTAATTCAATCAATATTTGATCAAAAGAAGCAAATGCAGAGACGTGGCTAAATATAGGTACGTATTGATTATATTTTTACTTGACGAAAATAGCGTCGATCATATTCTTAGCGGATAGTTAACGGCGTTTTGAGCCTCGCGTGCGATGGCTGGAGGGTGGGAAGATGCGTGCACAGCCGAAATGGAACGGGCCGGATGAGGTCAGTGTCATGTCTGCAACGCCTGCACCGGCGCCCCATTCCGAGAATGATGTCGAGACGCTTGAACAGGGTCCCGATGCGACCGGTGAAACTAGCGATCTGCACGCGATCAAGCTGTGCGCCATGAAACGCTCTTTCGACATACTCTTTGCGGTGAGCCTGATCATCATCTTCCTCCCGCTGTTCGCGCTGCTCTGCCTCGCGGTGAAGCTGACGAGCCCGGGGCCGGTGATCTTCGCCCAGCGCCGCATCGGCAAGGATGGCCGCCTGTTCCTCTGCTACAAGCTGCGCTCGATGGTCACCGATGCCGACGTGCAGCTTGCCCGTCTGCTGGCGGAGGACCCGGTGGCACGTGCGGAATGGATGCGTGACCAGAAGCTGCGCAACGATCCGCGCATCACCCCTGTCGGCGGTTTCCTGCGTTCCTCGAGCCTCGACGAATTGCCCCAGCTCTGGAACATCCTGAAAGGGGACATGTCGGTGGTCGGTCCACGCCCGATCATCGAGGCCGAAGCCGTGCGCTATGGCGATCACTTCGCGCACTATTGCGCCCTGCGCCCGGGACTGACCGGGCTGTGGCAGGTGAGCGGACGCAACGATGTCAGCTACGAGGAGCGTGTCCGGCTCGACGTTCGTTATGTCGAGGACCGCAGCTTCCTGGGAGACCTGGGCATCTGCCTTCAGACCATCCCGATGATGATGAGCGCCAAGGGGTGCTACTGATCCCGTTGTGCGGTCAGGGGGCCTAAGCGGTCACAGGGCCTGGAAGATCACCCCCCAGAGCCCGAGGCTCACCAGTGCGGCAACGAACCACACCCACGGCTTGATCCGCCCCTTCCCGGCTCGAGATACCAATCCCGGTGCAACGCGCGGCGCGCGCTGTCGTCCCTGGCCCTGCCGTTCCGGGCCAGGGCCTTGTTGGTCATGTCGTCCTTGATCGCCAATCATGTGCCCAACGCGAATTCGCAGCTCGTGGCCATTCCATCACCGCGATGGGGCCTGACGACACTGTCCCACGAGGGATAATCGAATCGCGCGTGCGCGACAACCAGCACCTTGGGCGCGCGAAACACCCAAGGCAGCGTGGACGAAGGAGCCGCTCTCCGGCTGCGCTCAGGCGCGGCGGGCTGCGGACCAGCGCTTGAGGAACCGCAGGCTGTGCGCCGCTTCGAGCAGCGCCAGCCCAAGCCGTCCGGTCCGGCGATAGCGCTGCACCACGGCCCCTTCGCGCCAGAGGCTGGAAGTGATCGCACCGCCCTCGGGAAACTGGTGGACCGCTTCGATCCGACCGAAATCGCGGGCACGCGGCGACAGGGAGAGAACCGCAAGGTCCTGGCGACCTGGCCAGATGATCGCCTGGCGCAGCCGCCCCCATGCCTCTTCAGCGGCGGTTTCGATACCGGGCAGCTGCTCGGGCGAGAGACCGCTCAGATAGGTGAGAACGCCCGTGAAAAGCCCCTGGGTGTCCTCCCCGATCCGCTCGCGCCAGCCCGGCTCCTCGAGATTGGAGCGCGGCACCGGCTCGTTGGAAAAGGACTTCACACTGGCCAGCTCCGGCTCCAGCACGGATTCGATGAGGTGCCAGAAGCGCAACACACAGGTGCGCGCATTCCAGGGACAGTAGCCATCCTGCTCGACGCTGAGGCCTACCGTCACCTCGAAGTGGGGCGTGGCAAAGCGCTTGTAGTTGCTGCGCGCGAACTGCGCCGCGAACCACTGCACCTGGGGTACGCCCTCCTGGAGCAGGCGGACCGTACTTCCATAAAGACCGGTGTCGCACAGGATCGCGCGCCCGCGTCCCTGGCTGACCTGATCCAGGTGGCGACGGAACGCCCCATCGAGACGCGCGACAACCTTGCGCACCAGACGCCCCGATTCGCCTTCGAGCAAGGCCTCGAAGGTGCCAGCCTCGAACGGGTGATGCCATTCCGGCCCCAGCCGGATCGAAGGATCCTGGGTCAGCGCCAGGACCACCTCGGCCATGGTCTGGCCTTCGAATTCACGCCCCAGCTCCTCGATCAGCGCCGGCCCCGGCGCGGCGAGCCCGGTGCGCGCGGCGACCAGCCGTGAAATCATCAGATCGGCATGGGGCAAGGGCACGGACAGACCGCTCGCGGTCAGGAACGCCTCGTAGATCTGCCGCAGACGCAGCCCTCCGCGCGCGCAGAAGAGCAGGCACGTGTCGTCCTTCTCCGGCATGTAATACTGGAAGGTCCAGAGGCGCTGCGCGAACTCGGCGAAGATCGGCCCCAGGACCTCGCAACCGAATCGTTCGGCTGCGAGGTCGCCGCGGGGAAACAGGGGAAGAGCAAAGTTCATGATCAGCGTTCCGGCATCTTGCGGGCCAGCCGCGCACGCGCGGCATCGAGGCGGCGCTCGAGAATGACGAGCCGCGGGGGAAAGATACGATGCGGGCGAAGCCCGGCGCTGCGCGCCATGCGCTCATCGGCCTGGGCATCATCGCCAATGTGCAGGAAGGCACCGGCAGGCACCTTCTCGGCGTCGGCAACCTTGGGGAAGATGGCCGCGGTCCGCTTGGTCGCGCCGAGGTCCGCACTGGTATAGACCTTCGCGATGGGGTGCCCCTCGGCCAGGTCGTCGAGCAGGCCGCGAATGGTCGCTGCGGTGTGCCAGGTGTCGCTCACCGCGATGATCCGGATGCCCTCGGAGGCGCGCCGGGTCAGCCAGGTGAGCAGCGAGGTGTTGGGCGCGAGCTGCGTGCGCTCGACCTCGATCTCGGCACGGGCGAGAACCTGCGCCTCGGCCGGGCCGAACCCGAGCGACAGCGCCATGCCCTGAACCAGAGCATCGAAGGTCACTTCCCCTGTCGGATCGGCCATATCGAGCGCACGGTAGGCGAGGTGCTGGACGTTGCGACGCGCGCGCCACAGCGCTTCCTTGCTCACCAGCAGGCCGCGCTCGCGTAGGAGCATGGCCGCCGCCCGCTCGGCGACGTGACGCACCCGCCCCGGCTCGGCGGTAGCGTTGCGCCGAAGCAGGGTGTCGAAGACATCGCACGAGATCACGCGAATGCCTTCCAGATCGACGCCCTTCATCCTCGTCCTCCTCCCGTTTCCGCAACTCCATCCTGGGGCAAGGCGCGCCGCGGGCGCACCTTAGGCGCCTGCTCCTCGGCCTCCCGCAGCCCCGGCGGCAGCGTTTCGCGGTAAACGGCCAGCGTCTCCTGCGACATGCGCCGCACCGAAATCTCCGCGATGTTCTCGCGCGCGGCACTCGAGAGCGTCTCGCGCAGGCGCTCATCACCGAGGAGGCGCGTCATCTCGCGCGCCAGCGCATCGCTGTCCGCCGGGGGCACCAGCACCCCGCGCTGGCCATGGCCAAGCGCGGCCGGAATCCCGTCGACGGCGCTGGCGATGATGGGATTGCCCATCTCGCGCGCCTCGAAGATGACGAGCGGGCAGGGATCGCGCAGCGAGGCAAGCACGAAGAGGTCCGCGCTTGCGAGCACGTCGCGCGGATCGTCGCGGTAGCCCATGAAATGGATATGGTGCCCGCTGCCCGACGCCTCGGCCCGCGCTTCGAAGTCGGCCTGTTCGGGCCCGCCACCCACGAGGTAGAGATGCGCGCCGGGATAACGCTTGCGCACCATGGCAAAGGCATCGATCAGGTAATCGACCCCCTTGCGCGAATGGAGACCGCAGACCGTCACGATCGCGGGATGCTGCAGCGAGACCGGCGTGCCGAAGAACACGGGGCGGCGTACCCCCCCGACCGTGCCATTGGTGACGGTGCGCAGCTTGGCGCGGGGGATGCCGCGTGCGTGCATGTCCTCGCCCACCGCCTCGCTGACGGTGATCACCCTGTCGCCCACGCGCATGAGGTTGGCCTGTTCGTCGAAGGAATTGTGGACCGTCGTGACCAGCCCGAAGCGCTGCCACAGGCTTACGATGCGGGCGGAAAGCGCGGCGTAGACCATGTGCGCATTGACCACGTCGGGCTTGATTCGGCGTACCGCGCGCCAGAACCGCCAGGCCATGATCCCCAGCTTGAGGGGCCCCTTCGAGTCGCCGAACTGGATGACCTTCACCCCGTTGCGCACGAGCAGGGCATCGAGGTCGCCATAGCCGCTGACGACATAGACATCGTGCCCGGCATTGACCTGGTCGCAGGCCAGGTCGACCGCGACGGCGACATGCCCGTTCCCCAGGCACGTATGATTGAGATAGTGGACTATGCGCATGCAACGTCTCGCCAACCGAGGAGAAAATCGAACTGTTCGCAAGGCCCCGTCATGATCTCGCCTCGTCCTTGGCGCGGTACACGCGGACATAGTCGACCTGCATGCGTGAGGGGCTTTTCATGCCCTCGATCGGCCAGCCGCCGCCCGCGGCCAGGTTCACCATCGGGAACATCGGCTGCAGGTATTCCGCACGTGTCGGCTCGCTCGCGACAACCTTGCGGTCGAGGTAGAAGGTGACGAAATCGCGGTCTATCGCGACCCCGAAGGTGTGGAATTCCCGTTCCAGGGAATGGGCCGGAACGTCGACCCGGTAGGTTTCGCCCGCCTGCGACTTTCCGTCCTGCCAGACATGCGTGGTCGCCAGGTAGGCGTCGGGAAACTGGCCGTAATATTCCAGCACGTCGATTTCCGGATTGGGCCTGCCCCCTTGCGCGTTCGAGCCCAGCCAGAAGGCGGGCCACACTCCCGGTCCGCCGGGCAGGCGCGCGCGCATCTCGAAATAGCCACCGGACTGCAGGAAGCCGCGCGAGGCGCTGTCGGCGGCCGAGAGCAGACCCGATTCCCAGCGCCCGTCGCGCTCGCGCATCTCGATGGTGAGCATCCCCGCCTCGACATGGAAGGGCCCATCGGGCTGCGGATCGCGAAACACCGCATCGCCGAAATCCCCGGCCCAGGGCGTATGCGCGATCCAGCGCGTCCCTGGCCCCCAGGCCGAGACGTCGAGCTCGTCGAAATTCTCCTCGAACGTGAGCGTGAACCGCTCGATCGCGAGCGCCTCTCCCAGCTGCGGCGCAGTGCCTGCGGTCACTTCGCCGCGCCCAGCCCCTGCAACGAGGAACGCACCAGTGAGCAGAATGACGAGCCCCCCCAGTTCGAACCGGCGATGCCGTACCCCACGCGCAGGATTGGCCTTGGCAAGCACCTCCATCATGCCCCCGGGCACCGCGCCTGCGCGATCCGCGGAAGGGCCTGCAGAATTACAATAGAACGATCCCAAGACACCGGACTCTCCCCACAGCTCAAGACCGCCGAATTAATTTACTCTCTATTTCTATAATTGCAAATATAATAAATATGCGTCATTGAAGACATTCCTAACATTACTAGTGAAATCCAGCTTTGCTTGGATAAAAATAAATAAGTAAGCTGCATTGCGCATCCACTACGACTTTCGAGCACTTGGGACCGGCGCCGGGGACAAGCGAATCCGCGGCAGGCACTGGAGACGAGATCATGACGCTGAGTGAACAACTGACCGCAACACGCGGGCGTCCGGCGGGATTCGATTATCTGCGTATCGCTCTCGCCGCGATGATCGTGGTCTGGCACACCGCGATCACCTCGTACGGGACCGAGACCCAGACCGCACTCGCGCTGGGCCCCAGCCGCCCGATCTGGGCTGCGATCCTGCCGATGTTCTTCGCGCTCAGCGGGTTCCTGGTGTCGGGAAGCCTGGAGCGCTCGCGCACGCTGATCAGCTTCCTGGGCCTTCGCGTGCTGCGCATCTTTCCCGCGCTGGCGGTCGAATCGCTGATCGCGATGCTGGTGATCGGCCCGCTCTTCACCGCCTATGCGCTCGACCTCTACTTCACCGATCCGGTGTTCCAGCGCTACGCGCTCAACATGCTGGGCATCGTCCAGTATGACCTGCCCGGCGTCTTCCTTGCGAATCCGGCGACGCAGGTAAACGCGCAGCTCTGGACCCTGCCCTTCGAGCTCAAGTGCTACATCGCGATCGCGCTGTTCTACATCTTCCAGATGTACCGGGTGCCCGCGCTGTTCGTGTTCGGCTGTATCGCCCTCCAGATCGCGGCGAGCGCCTGGATCGTCCTTGATCCCCAGCAGGACGAGGGAATCCTGCGCGGCCCGGTGCTGGTGCTCGCCTTCCTCTACGGCTCCCTGCTCTACCGCCTGCGCGACCGCCTGCCCTGGAGCCCGGGGCTGTGCGTGGTGGCCGCGCTCGTCAGCCTGGTCCTGCTCTACATGCCGCTGGCCAATTCACTCGCTGCGCTGCCGCTGGCCTATGTCACGGTCTATCTTGGCCTCACCAATCCCCCGTGCTCCTCGCTGGTGTCGAGCGGGGACTATTCCTATGGCATCTTTCTCTACGGCTTTCCGATCCAGCAGGCGGTCTCGGCGACGCTCCCGGACCTGCGCTTCTGGTGGGTGAACCTGTTCGTCGCCACGCCGATCATCTGCCTCATCGCCTATGGTTCCTGGCACCTGATCGAGAAGAAGGCGCTGCGCCTGCGCGGGTACCTCACCCGCTTCGAGGACTGGTGCCTGCCCCACCACGACCGCATCGCGGGCTTCTATGGGCGCACCATCACGGCCAGCCTGCAGAGCCGCTGGGTCCCGCGCCGCCTGCAGCAGACCAACCTCGTGCGCGCGCTGTGCGAGACAGGCCGCCCGGTCCCCGCCGAGTGACCCTTACACGAACGGCGTGATCCGGATCGTCCCACCCGGATCACGCCGTTGCCCTGCTCCCAACGAGGGGAAGGCCCCCGGCACCTGCACGGTGCCGGGGGCCTTTTCGGTTCATTCGGCGAGGACGAGCAGCGAGTAGCCCCCCACCACGCGCACCGCGAGATCGGGTGAGAGCGCATAGAGCAGGCGGCGCGGCAGCTTCATCAGGCGGCTGAGAAGCGCCTGGTCGGGCAATTCCAGCCGGCTCGCGGTGTAGCGCCAGTCGACGATCCTGTAGCCGCAGTCCTCGAGCGCGCGCAGCGCCAGGTCCTTGAAGAAATAGTGAATGTGGCCAAGATCGCGCCGCTGGTTGAGGATCGGCGAAACCCGCACGAGTGACTGCACGGACAGGTCGAGCGGGATGTGCAGCACCTTGTAGCGCCCGATCGGCTTCAGGCTCTTCATGAAGGCCATATAGTCGTCGACATGCTCGATCACGTCGATGAGCATGAGCACATCGAAATCGGGATCCTCGGCCTTGGTTATGTCCCCAAAGTAGAACTGCGTACGCTCGGTCCCACGCGTGTTCGCAACCGAGAAGGCCTGAGGCGAGATTTCATAACCGCTCAGCCGGGCCTCGGGCAGCATCTCCTCGAGATTGAGAAGAATGCCCCCCACGCCGCAGCCGACCTCGCACACTTTGTCGTGCGCGATGCCGTTGTCGAGGAGGATGTTCCTGATGTGATTGGCCTTCCAGGGCGAGTCCGCCTCGTGCCAGGCCGGGTTGTTCTCGAAGTAGGTTCCATCCTGGTACATCGTGTTCATGGGGCCCCCTAGGCTGTCGTCCCGCACCTGCGCGCACGCTTTATTTCACCTGCCACAGCAATACAGATCGGCACAATTGTCAATAAATATAGACTCCAGCACCGCCTCTATACTGGACAATCTCAAAATTAAATGACTTCCCAGCAGTTGCTGCGCACTCTATATATTTATTACTTCATGAAAGAAGACATGACGGGGTGCTCGGTGCGAACAGCAATCATTCATTATTGGCTTGTCGGCATGCGGGGCGGCGAACGCGTTCTCGAGCACATCTGCGACATGTTCCCCGAGGCCGATATCTTCACGCATGTCGTCGACCCGGCGAAACTCTCCGACAAGCTGCGCGCGCGCCGGATCGAGACCACCTTCATCGCGCGTCTGCCGGGCGCCCGCACCCACTACCAGAAGTACCTGCCGCTCATGCCGCGGGCCCTGGAAGGGCTGGACCTCACCGATTACGACCTGGTCATCTCCAGCGAGGCGGGCCCGGCCAAGGGCGTCATCACCCGGCCCGATGCCACCCACGTCACCTACTGCCACTCGCCGATGCGCTACATCTGGGACCAGTACCACCAGTACCGCAGCACCGGCGGGCTGGGCGCGCGGATCTCGATGCCGCTGTTCGCGCCCGCCCTGCGCACCTGGGACGTTGCCAGCGCCGCACGCAGCGATCTCATCATGGCCAATAGCGCCTATATCCGCGCGCGCATCGGCAAGTTCTGGGGGCGCGATGCCCGCGTCGTCCATCCGCCGGTCGACACCGCGCTGTTCACCCCTGTCGACACCCACGACGAGGAGTATCTCTGGGTGGGCCAGCTTGTCTCCTACAAGCGCCCCGATCTCGCGGTCGACGCCTTCTCGGCGAGCGGGCGCAAGCTCCACGTCGTGGGCGATGGGCCCATGTTCGAGGAGCTGCGTGCACGCGCCGCGCCCAACGTGCGCTTTACCCGCCGGCTCGACTTCACCGCGCTGCGCGCTGCTTACGCCCGCGCCCGCGCGCTGGTGTTCACCGGCGAGGAGGACTTCGGCATGATCCCGGTCGAGGTCATGGCTTCGGGCCGCCCGGTCATTGCCTATGGCCGGGGCGGCGCGCTCGAAACCGTGGTCGAGGGCGAAACCGGGCTCTTTTTCCGGGAGAACTCAGCCCCCGCACTCAACGCCGCGCTCACCCGCTTCGAGAGCTGGGAGGCCCACTTCGTCCCCGAGGCCGCGGTGCGCCAGGCCCGCCGCTTCAGCCCCGAGGTGTTCCGCACGCGCTTTCTCGAAACCATCGAGCGGGCCCAGGCGCTGGGGCATCGGCCCTATCCCGCGGCGCCCCAGGCGCTTTCGGCCTGAGACCGCCAGGAGGCACGCCATGATCCTCACCCACATCGGCCTTGTCATCGCGATCATCGGGATCTTCCTCATGTTTCGCGGCGGGATGATGGACATGCTGCTGCTGGTCATGGCCTGCACCCTGCTGGGCGGATCGGCGGCGGCCCAGCTTCCCGCGCTCGGCGGCTCCTCGGTGCCGCCTGCCCCCTTTGCGCTGGTCTTCGCGCTCGCCCGCATGACGCTCCCCAACAGCCGGCGCTGGCGCGAGGCACGCGGTGCGATCCGGGCCAATGCCTGGCTCGCCATCTACGCGCTCTATGGCCTGCTCGCCGCGGCCATGGCGCCCAGCTTCTTTCGCGATAGCATCCAGGTCACGGCCATGCGCGCGACGGGCCCCACCCGCTCGCTTTTCGACACCGTCCCGCTGGCGCCCTCGCCGCAGAACGTGACGGTCACGGTCTACCTCCTCGGCACGGTCTGCGCCGGGATCGTCGCCTACCTGGCCATGCAGGAGGACGGGGCCGGACGGCGCTTCGTGAAGATGGGCGTCCTCATGGCCTGGATCCACGTGACGCTTGGCGTCCTGGCCGCGGTTCTCAAGGGCACGCCCTTCGATCTCCTCGTCGATGCCTTGCGCAACGCCAACTACACCCAGACCGACCAGACCGCCTACGGCATGGTGCGCCTGACGGGGATCTTCACCGAGCCCTCGGCCTATGTCGGATTTGCCTTCGGCTGGTTCGTGTTCCTGCTCGAATGCTGGCTGCGCGACATCCTGCCGCGCCGGACCGCCCCCGCCGCGCTGGCGCTGGCGCTGGTGCTGTTCTTCTCGACCTCCTCGACGGCGTACCTGGGCCTTGGCGGCTACGGGGTCATCGTGGGCCTGCGCCTGCTGCTGGCCCCCCAGCACCTCGATGCGCGCAAGGGTCTGACGCTGGCGGGGGCCGCGCTGGCGCTCTTGATCGCGGTCTGTGCGCTCGCCTTCCTGTGGCCTGCCTTCATCGACCTGATGAGCACGATCCTGCGGCGCGCGACGATCGACAAGCAGGACAGCGAATCGGGCATCCAGCGTGCCTTCTGGGCGCGCATCGGGATCGACGCCTTCTTCGCCTCCTATGGCGTCGGCATCGGCCCGGGCAGCTTCCGCTCCTCCAGCTTCTTCACCGCGATGCTCGGCTCGACGGGCCTGATCGGAAGCCTGGCCTTTCTTGCCCACCTGGCACGGGCGTTCCGCCCCTTGCGTATCTCGACCTACTGCGGGCCGCGCCTGGGGCGCCAGTTCGGCGAAAACACGATGATCGGGGCGGCGGGCGGCTGGGCGGCGCTGTGCGTGCTCATTCCCGCTGCGGTCGTCTCGCCGACCTGCGATCCGGGAGGGGACTTCGCGGTCTTCGCCGCGGTCTCGCTGGCCCTGCGCAGCCTTCCACGACTACGGCCAGAAGCGGTCGCACCGCGTCCCTCCGTGGCCAGCTGGCGCCGTCCCGTACCTGCCCATTCCGGATGAAGAGGAGACCGCCCGCCAGGCCACTGGCGACGCGAACTCAGGATGCGAAGCCAAGAGCGCGCACGATGATGCGCGCCTGGTTCTCCCAGCTGAATATCTGCGAACGCGCCTGCCCGCGCTGTGACAGACGGCCCGCCAGGAACGGATCGCCAAGCACCTCGCGAACCCGGGCCACCAGGCTCGCCGCGTCAAGCGGATCGCAATAGAGCGCAGCTTCCCCGCACCGTTCGCGCAGCACCGGCAGGTCCGAAACCACGACCGGACAGCCCAGCCGCATCGCCTCGCTCGGCGGAAGGCCCGAGGCTTCGTAGAGCGAGGGGTACATGAGACAGGCCGCCTCGCTGTAGAGGCGGGTCAGCTGCGCGTTGTCGACGAAGCCGGTAAAACGCACCCTGGCGCGAACCTCGGGCGACAGGCCCGCGAGCCACTCCTCGCAGCGCGCATTGGGCCGACCGACCAGCCGGACCTCCACGCCATCGCCCGCCAGAACCTCGGCGGCGGCAAAGACGCGGCCCACGTTCTTGCGTTCGGAAAAGCCCCCCACGTGCAGCACGTAAGGCGCCGCTGCGGTGTCCCGGGCCGGACGGGGAGGCGCGGGTTCGTCATTCATCCAACTCCCGTTGGGCGCGACCACTAGCTGCTCCGGACGCCCGCCGTTGGCCGCGCGGATGGCCTCGGCCTCGATCTGCGAGACGGTGATGAGCGGGCGCGCGCGGCGCACGAGAAAGTGGCCGACGACCTCGTGAAATAACCGGTAGGGCAGGCTGTAGTCGCCCTTGAAGGTGCGGAAGGACTGGTCGTGCAGCATGACCGCCACCGGCGCGCCCCCGATCAGGCTGCGCAAGGGCGCAAGGTTGCCAAGGCACAGCAGGTGCGCATCTCCGACATGGCGCGGCAGGGTCACCTGCTCCCAGTAATGCCCCGTACCGCCCGGCAGATGCTGCGGGGCGATGCAGGCAAGGTTCAGCGCGCCGAACTCGGCCTCGGATGGTGCAACGAGCCGTGCGCGCAGGCCCGGAAACTCACCGCGCACAAGCAGCCGCTCAAGCGCCAGCACGAATTCGCGTGCGACGCGCTGAACGCCGGTGGCCGGCTGGCACAGGAAGCGCCCGTTGATGACGAGCTCGCCCGCGGCCTGTTCATCCTGGCCTCCGCCCGGCGCGTGGCCGCCAACCGCAACCGGGCCGTGCATCACAGTTCGAGCGCGCGCATGGGATCGACGCGCCCGCGCGCGACATCCCACAAGGCCACCCAGTTGCCGACCACGCGCCCGCGCCGATCGATCCAGGGTTCGGGGCGCGCGGAGCGCACGTGGTTGGCGATCACGTTACGGCTCGCCATGACCAGCGCCTTGCGCCACTTCATGCTTCCCTTGCGCAGGAGGTAGAGCGGATTGACGATCTGCGAGTAACCCAGCCGCCGCCCGCTGCCACGCCCGCCCTTGATACCCTGGTGCACACCAGCAAAGGCATCGGTGCGCCCCATCGGCCGCCCTCTGGCGACGCGCACTGCAAAGTCGACATCCTCCTGCCAGGCGTAGAGCGGAAGGTTCTCGTCGAACTCCTGGCCCTCGATCGCCGCGGCACGGTAGGCCATGTTGCAGCCATAGAGCCCCTCCCAGGGCTCCAGCGACGGCTTTTCCGGGAAGACCCGGCCCTGCTCGTAGCGCTCGACGAGCGCGCGAGCCTCCTCGTACTCGATCCCGCGCGTGCAGATCCCGTCGCCCAGCATCGTTCCGGTAAGGCCGACCACTTCGGGCATGATTTCAAAGGCACGCACGATATCGGCGAGGCAGCTTGCGGTCGGCACGTAGTCGTCATCGAAGAAGACGACATATTCCGGGTCGCTGGAAATATGCGCGAGGCCGCGGTTGCGCTGACGGGTCAATCCCACCGGACACTCCAGAATCGAGAAGCCCTGTGTGACGGTGCCCAGCTCGTATCCCTCGGGCAGGTCGGCCTGCGAGGTGACCGCCCAGATCATCTCGCACGGCTTCAGGGTCTGCCTGGCGATGTGCTCCACCCAACGCCCCAATTCCCGCGGCCGGTTCACACTCGCGATAACGACGACAATTCCTCTCGCCATAGCCTTCCCCTTACTGTCGGGCCATAGAACCAAAACAGACCTATATTGCAATAATAAAGTTGCAAAACTAATTTATCTTTACTTAGTAGCTTAAATCAATACATCATATAAATACAATTATTGCAGAGGCTGGCAAATACCGGCTTCACCTAATATTTCGAATGCGCACCCGGAGACCGTATGGAAGCGTCCCTGCGTTTCAGCGTCATTATCGCCAACTACAACTACGGTCGGTTCGTGGCCCGGGCGATCGACAGTGCGCTCGGCCTCGACTGGCCCGAGGTGGAGGTGATCGTCATCGACGACGGCTCCAGCGACGATTCGCGCAGCGTCATTTCCGCCTATGGTGCGCGCATCCGTGCGGTCTTCCAGGACAACGCCGGACAGGTTCGCGCCAACAATGCCGGCTTCGCGCTCGCCAGCGGCGATGTCGTCGTGTTCCTCGATGCCGATGACGTTCTCGAACCCGGGCTCGCCCGCGAGGTGGCCGCCGTCTGGCATGAGGGGATCAGCAAGGTCCAGGTGCTGATGCAGAAGGTGGACGAGAACGAGCAGCCGCTCCCCGCGCTGTTGCCCCACATCCGCCAGCCGCCCCGCGCCTGCGACATCCGCGCCTGGGCCCACCACACCAACGAATACCCCTCACCGCCGGGCTCCGGGAATGCCTATGCCCGCAGCTTCCTCGCGCGGATCTTCCCGCTCGATGCCAGCCGTGACAGCTCGACCGACACCACCTGCATCGCGATGGCCCCGTTCCTGGGCGAAGTCGTCACGATCGTGCAGCCGCTGGTGCGCTACCGCATCCACGGCGCCAACGATTCCAACATGCTGGCCAATGTCAGCCACTTCGCCCGCGAGGTCGAGCGCGCGCGCAAACGTCTCAAGGCAACCCAGGATGCCTGCGAAATGGGAGGCATGGCGCCGCCGGGAAGCGCAGCCCTGCGCCGCGCGAACCACCTTCTCCAGCTGCGCGCCGCCTCGCTTAGGCTCCAGCCCGACAGCCACCCGATGCCCGAGGATTCGCGCCTGTGCATCCTCCTTGATGCCGCGCGCCTGCCGTTCCAGCGCAGCTTCGAGCCGCTCGTGCGGCGCCTTGCCATCGCCGGGTACTCGGCACTCCTCGCAACCCTGCCGATGGCTGCGGTCCGCCCGATGATCAGACTGCGCTTCTCCTCACGCTGAGCGCTGCTCCGCGCGGGGGCCACGCAGCCGTGCAAGTACGCGCACGAGCACGCGGTCATAGGCCATGCTCTCGATCCCTGCCGGCCGCCCGGCCTGGTGCCAGGTCAGCGCGAGGATCAGGCCATAGACCGCCATGCCGAGCCCCGCGACCAGCCCGATTCCCAGCGCCAGCTCCAGCCCGGCAAGGTCCGCCAGCCGAGGGCGCAGCGCATAGAGGACCGCCATGAGACCTCCGCTCGCAAGGACTGTGCGCCAGGTCGCCACAAGCTGGTGCCACACCGACACCCCGATCAGGCGGCGCGTCATCACCATGACGATCAGCGCGGTGCTGAGCGCGGAGATCGCGCGGGCGCCCACCGCCCCCTCGATGCCGTACCAGACCGCGCCCACCACCATCAGCGGCACCTTGAAGACGAGTTCGGCCGCGCGCTGACCAAGCAGACCCTGCGGCCGGTTCAGCGCCATCGCCAGCGAGGAATAGGGCGCGGTCAGAAGCGGCGGGATGAGCGTGAGCGAAAGCCATTGCAGCACCGGAATGGCCCCGAGCCACTTGTCGCCCAGCGCGAGCGCGACGGCGGGCCGGGCCAACAGGCACAGCCCCAGAAGCACCGGCGCACCGATGGCCAGCACGGCATTCGAGGCCTGGACATAGGCCGTGGCCAGACGCGCGCGCTGGTCCGCGATGAGCGCGAAGACCGACAGGAGCGGGCGCACGATGGGACGGATCAGGGCCTGCTCGGGCACGTAGGACAGGTCGTTGGCGACCGAGTAGATACCCAGCTGGGCCGGGCTGACGAACCGGCCCAGGATCAGGCGGTCGCACTGCCAGTTGATCGCGGCCAGAAGCTGCGCGCCTGTCGTCCAACCCAGAAAATCGGCGAAGAGCGGCCACTCGGCCAGCGAGAGCCGGGGCCGGTACGGGGCGAGCGCATAGGAGGCCAGAATCCAGATGGTGGGCGTCGCCACGATGCCCACCATCAGCGCGCGGTAGTCGCGCAGCCACCAGGCCGCCGCCACCGAGCAGACCAGCGAGCCTGTCTTGCACACAAGCTCCGCGGCAATCTCGCGACGGTACTTGAGCTCGCGCGCGTAGAGCACCAACCCGGGACTGCCCATGCCGCGCAGGCCCGGCGCCACGCCCAGGGCCAGAATCATCCAGACGAGCGTGTCGTTGCGGTAGAAATGGGCAAAGGGCACCGCGCTCGCCCAGACCACCAGCGTCAGCGCACCGCCCCGCAGCGCGCTCAGCGTGAAGGCGGTATCGAGGTGGCGCTGCGAGATCGCCTGGCGCGCGATCAGCACCTGCGTGATCGGCAGTTCGAACACGGCCTCGACAATCGTGACCAGCGTCATCGCGATCGCAATGACGCCAAAGTCCTCCGGCGTAAGGAGCTGGGCGAGGACCAGGAGGCTCAGGAACTCGACAAACTTGGTAAACAGACGTCCGCCGATCAGCCAGGCCGCGCTGCCTGCAGTCCGCCCGCCCAGGGCCTCTCCCCCCGCCTGCACCGGCACCGACTCCGACTCTGGGGCCTTCGCATCAGCCACGCGCCACGTCTCCGCGCCAGGCCAGTCCCTCAAGCATGGCGGCGTGCTGGGCGACCACGTTGTCGAGGCGAAAGAAGGAGGCGGCCTCACGCCGCACCGGCTCCTCGGCCCGCAACCTCGCGCGGGCCGCAAAGTCGGCCATGGCTGCGGCCAGAGCGCCCGCATCCTCGGCGGGCACGACCTCACCCTTCTCGGGCATGTCGATGAGATCGGTGGGGCCGAAATCGCAGTCGGTGGCAATCACCGGAAGCCCGGCCGACATGGCCTCGACAATGGCAACACCAAAGCCTTCCCAGCGCGAGGCGCTCACAAAGCATTCCGCCTCGGCGAGTTCGGCCGCCGGATAGGCGATCTTGCCAGCCAGGCGCACCTTGCCTGCCAGCCCCAGCCGTTCGATCTGCGTGGCAAGGACGTCCCGCTCCTCGCCATCGCCGACGATGGTGAGGTACGCATCGATCCCTTGCGCGATCAGCTGCGCAAAGGCCTCGATCAGGACATCGTGCCCTTTCTGGCGTGCAAGGCGCCCGATGGTGAGGAACCTGACTGGGCCGCTGGAACCTGCCGTGCGCACGACTTCGCCGAACTGGCGGACCGGGTTGGGCAGATAGTCCGCCACGTCCGCGTGCCCGGTGCGCGAGGCCAGGTAGCGCGCCAGCGCGGGGGAAACCGCAATGACCTTGTCCATGCGCGGCACCAGCAGGTTGAACAGCGAGAAGGCGAGCCGCGCACGCCGCGAAGTCCTCCCTTCCACCTTGGGATTTCCATGCAGGTGCATCACGAAGCGCGATTTGCCCCGGGCCAGGCGGTGCAGCAACCAGACCAGCACGGTGGGCTCGAACTGGGCGATGACGACCACGTCGTAGCGGTCCCGGCCCAGCTGGCGCGCGACTTTCCTGGGAAAGGCGCGCAGGCTCCCCGCCTCCTCGAAGAGAACCTCATAGGGCAGGCTCTCGGGCAGTTCGACATAGCGGTGGCAATAGAGCACGCTGACCTCGATGCGCCCGCGATAGCGCGTGGCGAGACCACAGGCGAGATCGTGGACGACCCGCTCCATCCCGGCGAAATGCGTCGATGGCGGCACGACATAAAGAACTTTCACCGCAGCGCTTGCCCCCTTGAAGACATGGCAGACCTTGCCCACCCGATCGATCCGGCCCCCGGAGCGCTTCTGCCCCGGGTCCCCATCATGCCCGTTTTCTCAGGCGTAATATTTCCGGTATTGTTCGTAGTAGAAGCTCGCATCGCCGTAGCCGAACTTCGCCTGCTTGCGCAGGTCCACCTGGCTCAGGACAGCTCCCGCCACCCGCACCCGCCCTTCGGGCAGGAGCCGCAGCGCCGCACGGATCGCATGGTCCGCGGTGGCCCGCCAGCGCGCGACCATGACCACCCCGTCGACCTGCGTCGCCAGCGTACGGGTATAGGTAATCGGCAAGACCGGCGGGGCATCGAGCAGGACAAGGTCGAAGGTATCGCCGAGCCGGGCCAGCAAGGGTCCCATCTCCCCATTGCCGAGCAGATCCTCCAGCCCATGCGCCTCGCCCACGATCGGCAGGACACAGATCCCCCGCCGCGCGTCCAGAACCAGCGCTTCCTCGAGTGTCGCCTCCCCGCGCAGCACCTCGAGCAGGCCCACCTGCGGAAGCTCGCCCGAAAGCGCGCGGGTCGCTCCGCGCTGGCGCACATCGACATCGACCACCACCGCGCGCTCCCCGGTCAGCGCGGCCACCCGGGCCAGTCCTGCCGAGATCGTGGTCTTGCCTTCACGCGGGAGCGCAGACGTGATCAGCACCAGGTTGCGCGTGTCTCCCAGCGCATGGTTGATCGAGGCGCGCAGGCCCCGGAACGCCTCGGCGTAGCCCGACATCGGCGCGTTGGCGATGGCTTCAACCGGATCGTCCTCACCGGGCAGGATGCTGCCCACCTGCGGCACGCTTTCAAGGCAGCGCAGGGACAGCTTGTGTTCGACATCCGAGGCCGTCGAAAGGCCGGTGTAGAGCATCTCTCGGACAAGGCCGATCACCACGCCCACGCCCAGTCCCACGACCAGCGCCAGCACGAGGTTGAGAAGGGGCCGGGGCGAAACCTGCGTCTCGGGCAGATCGGCGTAGGAGATGACCCGCGCATCGGGCCGCTCGGTCCCCTGGCTCGCCACGGTCTCCTTGTACTGGGCCAGATAGCTGTCGTAGAGTTCCTGCGAGGCTTCGGCCCGGCGCGTGAGATCGGTCAGCGCGACCATCGCCCGGTTGTTCGAGGCCAGCGCCCCCTTGGCCGAGCCGAGCGAGCCCTGCAGCGAGGAAAGCCGCCCCGAGGAGACCTGCACCTTGGCTTCGAGGTTGGAGATGATGCGCTTGATTTCCGAGGCGATCTGCGCGTCGATCATGTCGAGTTCGGAGCGCGCGCTCTGGAGAGCGGGATAGCCCGGACCGAACTGCGCCTCGAGCGCGGCGACGCGGCCTGCGACTTCGGCGCGCTTGGAGCGCAGTGAGCTCACTACCCCGGAATTGAGCGCCTCGCCCACGTCGTCCCCGGCCGAGCCCCGGCGCAGCTGCGCGCGGGCGGTGGCGAGCTGCGCCCGGTCGGCG
>NZ_JALHAT010000069.1:0-17283 GCF_022818885.1 Novosphingobium mangrovi
CGACGCGGCAATCACCGCATCACGATGAATCCCCACAAACCCTAGAGTCTGGCCTGAGAGAAGGAAGGACGAGATGAAGAGAGCACGTTTTACGAAAGAGCAGATCATAGGGGGGCTGAAGGAGGCCGAGGCTGGGGCCAAGATAGCCGATCTGGCGCGTCGTCACGGCATTTCGGAGGGGACGATCTACAACTGGAATGCGAAGTATGGAGGGCTCGAGGTATCGGAAGCCAAGCGCCTGAAGGTTCGCGAAGACGAGAATGCGAAGCTCAAGCGGCTCCTTGCCGAGCCGAAGGCCAGCGAAGCTACAGCATGCTGGATAACGCGGCACTGAAGGATTTGCTGTCAAAAAGAACTGGTGACCCCCGCTGCAAGACGGGAAGCCGTCGCGCATCTGATGGAACACCATCGGATGAGCGAGCGGCGGGCGTGCCGTGTCCTTGATGCCGATCGCAAGAGCGTGCGTTATCGTTCCAGGCGGAGCGATGATGGCGCTCTTCGGCAGCGTTTGCGCGAACTAGCGAACCAGCGTCGCCGGTTCGGCTATCGGCGCCTTCACATCCTGCTGCGGCGTGAAGGCGTGATGATCAACCGCAAGAAGACGCAGCGGCTTTATCGCGAGGAAGGCTTGGCCGTTCGCAGGCGACGTAGCCGCAGATGCGCCGAGGGTACGCGCGCTCCAGTTCCGGTGCTCGCTTTGCCGAACCAGCGCTGGAGCCTCGATTTCGTCCACGACCAGATGGTGTCCGGGCGACGCTTCCGTGTGCTCAACATCGTCGATGACGTGACGCGCGAGTGCCTGGCCGCGATACCCGACACGTCGATCTGTGGGCGCCGTGTCGTGCGCGAACTGGCGCTCCTGATCGAGAGGCGCGGAAAACCGGGGCTGATCGTCAGCGACAACGTCCTAGGTCGGGAAGCAGTGGCGGCAAACGGCCGGCAGGTCTCATTGCGCCAATCATGGTCAGCGCTGTTTTTATACTGATCCAGATGGCTTCCATCGTCAAGGAAAGCGCTCTCGGCCATAGCAAACACAGGATCCAGCGGCCGCTTTGGTCGTGGTCCTCACCGTCCTTAAAATGAGATGCGGGTGCCGGATGGAAGGCCCGAACATTATCTACAGGGTCGCAGAAGCGCCGTCACGGCTCCACAGAGAGGGGTCCTTCCATCTGGTGTCCGCCCGTTCAACGAACGGACGGTACTCGGTTCCCGTCTTGATGACGGCATGCGTGACGCGCGCCATCTTGGCGGTAAGTGCGGTCATCGCCTTGCGGCGGCGATCAGGGTCGTTGCCGTGTCCGGCTACAAAGCGCGCCAGCTTGTCACGGAAGCTGTTGTCACGCTGTCGGATGGCAACCTGGGTAGCCATCCAGAAGGTTTGGCGCAGTCTGGCGTTGCCGTACTTCGAGAGCTTGGTCCGGCCGCGGAAAGTGCCCGACTGGCAAGTGGCGAGATCAAGCCCGCAAAATTTGAGGAACTGGCGGTGATGGCCGAACCGGCGCAGATCGCCAGCCTCGGCGAGGATAGTCAGCGCGTTAATAGGGCCGATCCCTGGGATCATGCGCAGCAGTTGGTAGTCGCGGTTCTCGGCCAGAATGGCATGCGCGGTCCGTTCAATCTCGTCGCGTTGCCGGATCAGGCTGCGCGCCTGTGCGATGCCCATGCGGAACATGGCGATCGATATGGAATCCTCCTCGGCCGGGAGCGCTATAGAGGCGCTGGCGGTTGCATAGATATCGTTGAGCAGTCGGGCCTTGGACACCTTGCGACCAACCAAGTCCCAAGCCTCGCGAGTGAATGCCTCCTGTCCAAGCACGGTCATGCTGGCCGGGGTGGGGAGCCGCTCAAGCAAGGCGAGGAACCAGTCGAAGCGGCTATTGCCGGCGAAGCGTTCGATCTCCGGAAAATAGAGCGGCAGATAGTGCGTCAGGAGGCGATGCCAGGTCTGGGTCTTGGCCTTGGAGATCGCCTCGTGCGTCTTCTACATCTCCTGCAGATCATTGATGCCGGCGGCAAGCGGATCGACGTAGCGCTGGGTCGCTCCGATCCGGAGCATGTACAGGATCATCTGCGCATCCTTGCTATCGTTCTTGTTCCAACCATTGTGCAGCGCCTCTCGGGTCCGAGCCAGTGCGACGGAAGAAATCAGGCGCAGTTCGAAGCCCGCAGCGAGCAGGCGGTGCGCCAGCGTGCGGTGGTAGTTGCCGGTAGCCTCGAAGCCGACGACGATGGGACGCCCGATATCGCCAAGATCGGTTGCGAGGCGATCATAATCTGCCTTGGTCGCCATCACCGTCATCCGCCGTCGGCGCCCGCCTTCGGGGCACTCGATCAGCACCTCCTGGCGATGCTTGGACATATCGATGGCTACCAGCACCGCGTCGGCGGGAGTAGATGTGCGCTTGGTCATGGTCGGTCCGTCTCCAAAGTGTTGAGTCGACAACTTCACTTTAGAGACCCGCTGGCCGGTCATGACCGCCTTGATGAAGCCGGCGGGCGCTACGCGCCCTTGTCTCCATCAAGGCGAAGCGGCTCTTCGAAAGGCCGCTTCCCAATGTGCTACGGTACCGAACTCACCAGCAACGCCGTCCTGCCCTGGTGCGGTCAGGCTGATGTGGAATGGCACTACATCGCACCGGGCAGGCCCAGGCAGAACGGTTTCGTCGAGAGCTTCAACGGACGCATGCGTGACGCACTGCTCAACCAGACACGGTTCCTCAGCCTGGATCACACCCGCAGGCAAATCGCAGCGTGGGTGGAGGACTACAACCGGCACCGGCCGCATTCGGCGCTTGGCTATCAAACCCCGGCGGACTTCGCCGCCAAATTGCACAAGCAATGGCCTGCTTCGCTACGCCCTACGGGCTCCGCTGCGCAGGCCATTGCTTCCACCGCGCCTATGCGCAACAAAGTCGCCCGACTTTAATCCCCGCTGGAGGAAAGCTCGGGGGTCACGTCACATCTGCTCAAACCTCCCATTCCTTTTCGGAACATAACGGCCATTGGCCGTGGCTTTGTAGAAATAGAGCGCCTCGACGCTGGCGACCTCGTGCATGTCGATGGAAACGGAAAGCCAAGCGGCGCTGTTGAGCGCTTATGGCCCTACCAAGGCAAGAGAACAGCGTAACCGGTTACTCCCGGCCCACTCGCTGGATTGCTTCCAAGACAAAGGCCATCAGAAGGTTCAAGCCGCAACGATCAATCCCGACCTTACGACGCTCTCGACCCTCCAGCCCCCCGGCCGCGTCCTGAAGGGCAGCGATAAGCGGCCCGCGCTGATCACTTGTAGGACCAGACAAACTGAAGTCGGTTTCGCCAGGATATCGGGCCGCCAGATCTTCAAGCACCGATCCTGCTTCGATCATTCGATAGACCTCGTCAAATTCGAGGTCGCCTGGATGCTCTTGGATCAGAGAATTAGGGTAAAATCCAACGAAAGTTAGCGAGGAAACGCGTAGTGCCATATGTCCGCTCCATCTGTTTCCTGCAACTTAGCAAATGGGAACAGAATGGCATCCATTTGCCACGTGATCTGCTACGTCCAACGCCATAGGCCAATCGCCTGCTCTTCACAGCCAAGAGCGAGTTCAACATGGTCGCGGTCGCGTCGAAGAATCTCACTGGCGGGTCAACTAGAAGCATTTTTCGATTCACGAGGAGCGTCCGCCGACCGGCTCCCTGGAGCTTGAAGACCGTAAGTTCGGTCGGCTCAGATCGCGAGCGAGGCACGCTATTTCCCACTCGTCGAGCACGCGGACTTGATAGCCTCATTAGAACCCTTTCAGCTGCATTTCTCGAAGCGTTGCCCTGACCTGAGAGGCTTCGTGGTCAAGTGGCGGTGGGCGGAAGGGCCGCTATCGCGGGTTGCGGATCCGAAAGCAGACAGGGTGCAAACGGCCCATCGCAGCCGCTCCATGTGCTCAAAACGTCCCCAGCCAGCTTTGGCCCGCAACACCTCTTCATGAAACGACGAAGGGCCGCTCGACAGAGCGGCCCTTTTGCGTTGCCCCCGGCGCTCCCGGGGAGAGGGGAACGGAGCGCCGGGGGGGCCGGGCGCGGGGCGCAGATCATGGAGGGGGCGGCAGGAACCGGCGTGAGGGCGGCCTCGAAGGTGCGACCCGAAGGGCGGCCTTGCGCTGCGCTGCCATGCGCCCCCTTTTTTTACTGCGCGGCGGAATCCTCCGATCCCACAGGCCCGGTCTGGCTCAGCTTGTCGAGGATGTCCTGGCTGGAGGTCACGCCCGCCAGTTCGCCGTCTTCGGTGAGCAGCACCGGGTTGTCGGTCTGCGCGGCGATCTGCATGAGCGTGCGCACGTTGGTCTCGGCGGGAACCTGCGCGATGCCTTCGGGGAAGGTGTCCTGCGTCTCGGGATCGGCGATGGTGTTGACCGGCTGCCAGCCCCCATCCGAATGGACACGCTCGCCTTCCAGACGGTAGTTGCCCCCCTCGTCGAGCAGCAGGCCGCCGTCCACTTCCTCCAGCTCCGCAACCGGGTGCATGACCGTGGCGCCGGTCATCACGTGGAGCGGGTTCATGTGCTCGAGGAAGCTTGCGACATAGGGGGTCGCCGGATTGTTGAGGATCTCCTCGCGGCTGCCGCTCTGGACGATGCGCCCGCCTTCCAGCAGCGTGATCTGGTCGCCCAGCTTGAAGGCCTCATCAAGGTCATGGCTGACGAACAGGATCGTCTTCTGGACCTCGCGCTGGAGTTCCAGGAGGTCGTCCTGCAGCTTGGCGCGGATCAGCGGGTCGAGCGCGGAGAACGGCTCGTCCATGAGGAGGATGTCGGCGTCCGTGGCAAAGGCGCGCGCCAGCCCGACGCGCTGCTGCATGCCGCCCGAAAGCTCGCTTGCATAGCTGTCCGCCCAGTCGGAAAGACCGACCAATTCGAGCTGTTCATCGACGCGCCTGGCCATCGCCGCCTTGTCCTCGCCGCGCAGTTCCAGGCCAAAGGCCACGTTCTCGCGCACCGTGCGCCAGGGCAGGAGCGCGAACTGCTGGAAGACCATGGCGACACGCTTGCGGCGCACTTCGCGCAAAGTGGCGGGATCGCGCGGCGCGATGTCGACCACCTCCTCGCCCTCGCCGCCATGGACGAGGACCTGCCCGCGCGTTACCTCGTTGAGGCCGTTGGCCGCGCGCAGCAGCGTCGACTTGCCCGAGCCCGACAGGCCCATCAGCACCGAGATGTGCCCGCGCTCGACCGTGAGTGAGGCGTCGTGGACGCCCAGGACCACGCCTGTCTCCTCGCTGATCGCGGCGCGTTCCTTGCCCGCCTCGGCCAGCTCCAGCGCGCGGGCGAGCGCGGCCTCGCGCTTGCGCCCCCGGCCGCTTGCAAAGAAGATGTCGACGTTCCGAAATTCGATCGCCGTGGCCATCAGCTGTCTCCCTTGGTTTCGCGCCGGGTCACGCGGTCGAGAATGATGGCGAGCAGGACGATGGCGAAGCCCGCCTCGAAGCCCATGCCCACCTGCACGGTGTTGAGCGCGCGCACCACCGGCACACCCAGGCCGCCTGCGCCCACCAGCGCGGCGATGACGACCATCGAGAGGCTGAGCATGATGCACTGGGTGACACCCGCAAGGATCGATCCGGCGGCGGCCGGAAGCTCGATCTTGAAGAGAAGCTGGCGCTTCGTCGCACCAAAGCTCTCGCCCGCCTCGATCAGCGGACGCGGGACGGACGCGATGCCCAGCTGGGTCAGGCGGATCGGCGCGGGCAGCGAGAAGATGATCGTGGAGATGAGGCCCGGAACGACGCCCAGCCCGAAGATCACCAGCGTCGGGATCAGGTAGACGAACGTGGGCAGCGTCTGCATCAGGTCAAGCACCGAGCGCAGGTACTCGTACGCGCGCGGGCGATGCCCCGCCCAGATGCCGATGGGAACGCCGATCACGGTCGAGGTCGCCGCGGCAAAGACCACGAGCGCGAGCGTATCGACCGTCTCGTCCCAGTAACCCTGATTGATGATGAAGAGCAGCGCGAGCGGCACGAAAGCGGTGAAGCCGTAGGACTTGCGCAGGAACCAGGTGAGCACCGTCGCGAGCGCCACGAAAAGGAGCGGCGGCACCGCGTGGAGCACGCCGGTCAGCCCATCGACGCCCGCGCTCACTGCGCCCGAGACGATGTCGAGAAGACCGCTGTGCGCCTTGATCCAGTCCACCGCGACGGCAATCGAGGAGCCGACCGGGATCTTGTTGGCGGTCAGCCACGAACCCGTGGGGCCGGCCTGCTTGCTGGCCTTGATCGCCGCCTCGGCAGGCTCGCCCGAGAAAGTGGTCACGCCGTCGAGCCACTGCGCCACGCGGTGCGGGTTCTGCGCGATCCACGCGCGCGCAGCATCCTGCGGATTGGCGCCGCCTTCGATGCGGCCCATCAGCGCGTTCTCTTCCTCGACCTCGAAGGAGAGGTTTTCAAGGAACTGGCCAAGGTTGGGGCATTCCTCGCGGTAGCCCCGGCGCACGATGGTGCTCACCGTCGCGCCGCCGAAGTTGGGGCCGAAGACATCGTCGCCGCCCGCCAGGTACTTCATGTCGAAGCGCTCGTTCATCGGGTGCGGTTGCCAGCCCAGGAAGACGATGGCGCGCTTTTCCTTCACCGCACGCTCGACCTCGGAGAGCATGCCCTGCTCGCTGCTCTCGACCACCTGGAAATCGCCGGTGTCGAAGGCGTCGCGCCCGATCATGTCGATGACCAGCTGGTTGCCGTCGTTGCCCGGCTCGATGCCGTAGATCTTGTGGTCCAGCGCATCGGCAAAGCGCGCGATGTCGGCAAAGCTCTGGAGGCCCTCCTCGTAGAGGTAGTCCGGGACCGCCAGCGTGTAGCGCGCATCGACGAGGTTGGCGCGCACGCGTTCGAGCGTGCCGTCCTCGATGTGCCCCTGGATCAGGCTCTTTTGCGCGGGCATCCAGTTGCCAAGGAAAATGTCGACATCGCCGCGTGCCATGCCGTTGAAGGTCACCGGCACCGAGAGCACGCGCGTGGTCGGTTTGTAGCCGATTTCGCGCAGGACCTCGGAGGCCACGCTTGTCGTCGCGGTGACATCTGTCCAGCCTACGTCGGCGAGGCGCACCGCGCGGCACGCCGGGGGATCGGCGGCCGCACTTGCGGCGGTCGATCCCAGGACGAAGCTGCAGAGGAGGCCCAGGGCCAGGAGAAGTCGCGTTGCCAGACGGCGCATAGGCTTCCTTGAATTCGCGTGATGCCCTGTGCCTATAACGCCATTGAAGGCTTATTCAATGGCAACCTTCCACCTTTTTCAGCCAAGACTTGCAATGGCGCGGAGAGAGGTATAGCTGACGCTCAAATCAATTGAACGGTCATTCAGGACAAGATCATGGCAACAGGTTCGGCGACAACGAAAGCTCCGTCAAGGCACGATGCCCGCGCGCGCCAGCTGATCGAGATGACAATCGATTCGCTCGCCGAAGTGGGCTTCACCGGCACCACGCTCGCCGAGATCGGCAAGCGCGCCGACGTCTCGCCCGGCCTTGTCGCGCACTACTTCAAAGACAAGAACGGCCTTCTCGAAGCCGCGTTCCGCGCGCTCGCCTTCCGCCACGGCGATGCAGTGCGCATGCGCATGGTCGCCGCCGACAGCCCGCGCGCGCGCGTTCAGGCGGTGATCGACGCCTCGCTCTCGCGCACCGAGATCGACCTGCGCACCAGCATGGCCTGGCTCGCCTTCTGGGGCCAGGCGCTGCAGCACCCGCGCCTCCACCGCGTGCAAGCCGCCTACCAGAAGCGCATGCTTTCCAACCTCACCCACGCGCTGCGCGCCATGGAAACGCCCGAGGAAGCGCGCAAGACCGCCGCCCTCATCGCCGCCATGATCGACGGCGTGTGGCTGCGCGGCGCGCTCTCGGGCTGGAACGAGGTCGACCCCGAAGCCGCGCGCGACATGCTCAACTTCGTGGTCGAGGATTCGCTGGCGCGCCACCCGATTGCCGCCGCTTCGGTTCCCGCCACTGTGCGTCCGGTCAACCCGGCGACCGGCGAAACCATCGCCGACCTGCCCGTCGCCAGTGCCCAGGACATCGACCGCATGGTCGCCAAGGCGCACGAAGGCCAGCGCGAATGGGCCGCGCTCAGCGGCACCGAGCGCGGCCGCGTGCTGCGCCGCACCAGCGACATCCTGCGCGAACGCAACGATGAGCTTGCCGAAATCGAGACCCGCAACACCGGCAAGCCGGTGCAGGAGACCAAGGAGGTCGACATCATCTCGGGCGCGGATTGCCTGGAATACTATGGCGGCATCGCCTCGACCGTGGCGGGCCAGTTCCTGGACTTGGGCGCTGCGGCCTTCGGCTACACCCGCCGCGAGCCGCTGGGCGTATGCGCCGGGATCGGCGCGTGGAACTACCCTATGCAGATCGCCTGCTGGAAGGCTGCGCCCGCGCTCGCCTGCGGCAACGCGCTCATCTTCAAGCCCGCCGAGCAGACCCCGATGACGGCGATGGAACTGGAAGGCATCTTCCGCGAAGCCGGCCTTCCCGAAGGCGTCTTCCAGGTCGCGCAAGGCTATGGCGAAACCGGCCGTTCGCTGATTGCGCACCCGGGCATCGCCAAGGTCTCGCTGACGGGCTCTGTTCCCACCGGCCGCCTCGTCATGGGCGAGGCTGCCAAGGGCCTCAAGCCCACGACGCTGGAGCTGGGTGGCAAGAGCCCGCTGATCGTCTTCGAGGACGCCGATCTCGACAACGCGGTGAGCGGCGCGATGATGGCGAACTTCTATTCCACCGGGCAGATCTGCTCGAACGGGACGCGCGTCTTTGTCCATCGCTCGGTGCTGAAGGACTTCCTCGCCCGGCTGGAAAAGCGCACCAAGGCACTGCGCATCGGCGATCCGTTCAACCCCGAAACGCACTTGGGCCCGCTTGTCAGCAGGGTCCAGCTCGACTTGGTGCTGGGCCACATCGCGCGCGCCAAGCGTGAGGGCGTGAAGCTGCTGATGGGCGGCGAGCGCCTTACCGGCGGTGAGTACGATCGCGGCTTCTATGTCGAGCCGACCGTGTTCCAGGCCGAGGACGACAGCGCCTCGATCGTGCGCGACGAAGTCTTCGGGCCGGTCATGCTGGTCCTGCCTTTCGACACCGAAGAGGAAGTGATCGCGCGCGCCAATGACACCGAGTTCGGCCTTGCCGCGGGCGTCTTCACCCGCGACCTGATGCGCGCGCACACCGTGATCGCCGCGCTTCAGGCCGGGAGCTGCTGGATCAACGACTACAACGTCACCCCCATCGAACTGCCGTTCGGAGGCTACAAGAACTCGGGCGTTGGGCGCGAGAACGGCCTTGCCGCAATCGAGCACTACACCCAGCTCAAGAGCGTCTACGTCGCCAAGGGCGATGTCGACGCCCCCTACTGAGCCCCGAACGACCAATTGACAGAGACACCTTCATGAACGCGCAATTCGACTACGTCATCGTGGGCGCCGGCTCGGCCGGCTGCGTGCTGGCCGACCGGCTGAGCGCGGACGGCAAGACCACCGTCCTGGTGCTCGAATTCGGCGGGTCGGACCGCTCGGTGCTGATCCAGATGCCGAGCGCCCTGTCCTACCCGATGAACATGAAGAAGTACGACTGGCGCTACTACTCGGAGCCCGAGAAGCACCTGGGCGGGCGGCGCATGCACACCCCGCGCGGCAAGGTGCTGGGTGGCTCGTCCTCGATCAACGGCATGGTCTACGTGCGCGGCAACCCGATGGACTTCGAGCGCTGGCACAACCTGGGCGCGCACGACTGGGACTACGCGCACGTCCTCCCCTACTTCCAGCGCGCCGAAACGCGCCAGGAAGGCGGCGATGCCTACCGGGGCGGCAATGGCTCGCTCAACACGAAGTACGGGACGCTGAAGAATCCGCTCTACTCCAAGTTCGCCGAAGCCGCGCAGCAGGCCGGCTACCCCTTCACGGCGGACTACAACGGCGCGCAGCAGGAAGGCTTTGGCCGGATGGACATGACCGTCCACAAGGGCCGCCGCTGGAGCGCGGCCAACGCCTATCTCAAGCCCGCCATGAAGCGCCGCAACCTGACGGTCGAGACCCACGCGCTCGCCGACAAGCTGCTGTTCGAGGGCACCCGCGCGGTCGGCGTGCGCTATGTGCAGGGCGGCGAAGTGCGCGAAGTGCGCGCCGCACGCGAGGTCATCGTGGCGAGCGGCCCGATCAATTCGCCCACCCTGCTCCAGCGCTCCGGCATTGGCGCGGCCGAGCAACTGAAGGCCCTCGGCATCGAGGTCGTCCAGGACCTGCCCGGCGTGGGTGAGAACCTGCAGGATCACCTGGAATTCTACTTCCAGATGGAATGCACCCAGCCGATCACGCTGTTCTCGGCCATGGGCCCCATCGCCAAGGCGCGCATCGGCGCGCAGTGGCTGGCGCTCAAGGAAGGGCTTGGCGCGACCAACCACTTCGAGAGCTGCGGCTTCATCCGCTCGCGCGCCGGGATCGAGTACCCGGACATCCAGTACCACTTCCTGCCGCTCGCGGTGTCCTACGACGGGTCCTCGATGGCCGACCGCCACGGCTATCAGGCCCACGTCGGTCCGATGCGCTCGAAGAGCCGGGGCACGGTGCGCCTGCGCTCGGCCGGTGCGCTCGACACGCCCGAAATCCGCTTCAACTACATGAGCCACGCCGAGGACTGGGAAGAGATGCGCGCCTGCGTGCGCCTCACCCGCGAGATCTTCGCGCAGGAAGCCCTTGCCCCCTACACCGGACGCGAGATGCAGCCCGGCGCCGATGTCGTGACCGACGAACAGATCGACGCCTTCGTGCGCGACAACGTGGAAAGCGCCTACCACCCCTCGTGCACCTGCAAGATGGGCGCGGACGGCGATCCGATGGCGGTGCTGGACCCTGAGCTGCGCGTGCGCGGCGTTCAGGGCCTGCGCGTGATCGACAGCTCGGCCATGCCCGCGATCACGACGGGCAACCTCAACGCGCCCACGATCATGCTCGCCGAACGCGGCGCGGACCTCGTGATGGGCCGCGAGACGCTGGCCGCCAGCGAGATGCCCTTCGTGCGCAGCGCGAACTGGCAGACCACGCAGCGCTGAAGAAGAAGGCGTTTTCAAGGGGCCATCGCCCCTTGACCCCAAAACGGGCGAGCTCACCTTTCGCCGCCACGGTGGCGCGCGAAAGGTGAGGTTTCCTACATGCACCCGCGCTTGTTCACCCACACGTTCCAGGCGCGCTGGGCGTAGGGCAGGTATCCGCGCAGGCCCGCATCGGCCAGCCGCCCTTGCGCCTTGGCGGGAAAATCTCCGGACTTGCCGCAGTAGACCCGGTCGGTCCCGGCGGTCGAGAACTCGAGCAGGTGGACCACGTCGCACCCGATCTTGAAGGCCTTGATCGCCTCCTTCAGCCCGTCACTCGGCCCCATCGTGCGGGTGCGCTCGGCCTCGCGGTAGCAGGCGCTCAAGGCGCTGCCGCTCCAGTCCGGCGCGCGCGAGGTGGATGAGGACGACGACGAGCTCGACGAGGACCGCGCGGGCGTTGGCCGCGACACCGTCGTGCGTGAGGGCACCGAGCTGCTGCGGCCTGCGGTGGTTTGCGAAGGCCGGGTCGGCTGCTTGGTCAGCGCCGTGCGCGACCGGTTCGAGGAGGGCGCGGCACTGGAGCTCGTCGAACGACTGCTGGGCGAAGAAGATGACGACGAAGACGAGGACGATGGTGCCGCCTGCTGGCGCGACCTGGCCCTGTTGCGCGCCAACCGCTGGCGATAGTCGCGCTCGTACTGCGCCGCGCTGGTCGTGTTGCGCGACATCTGGCCAAGGAAATCCGCCGTCTGGGCGCGCAGGGCCGCCACCCGAGCCGCACCGCGCCGCCGCGACTCGGCCTGCTCGCGCTCCCAGCGCCGCGCTTGCGCGGCCCGCTCCGCCTTCCGTTTCGCCGCCGCCTGCCTTGCGCGTTCGAACCGGTTCAGGCCCGTCCGGTGCGTCTCCTGCTTCTCCCACAGAGAGTTGTTTTCCTGCTCCGCCAGATCGTAGGCGGTGAGCTTGTAGCGATCCTGCGCGCTCGTGTCGGCCCCTGCAAGGCGCAGAACCTCTTTCAGCTTGCGCAGGAACTCCATTTCGTAGGTCCCCTTGATGGCCGGCGTATCGAAGGCCGCCTGCGTGTTGCTGGCCCACATCGCACGCGTTCGCGCCTGCTCCACCAGATGATAGAGCGTCCGGGTATGAGGCTTGAAGGTCTGCGCCTGATTGGCGCGGCTGGCCACCAGCCGCACCACATCGAGGTCCTTCGTCTGCACCGCCGCGATGGCGTAGTCGAGCGTCAGGTGCCCCTCGTGTTCGCGTTCCTTGAATATCCCCGCCTCGCGCATATCCTGCAGTGCGTTCATGTCCTTTGCCGTGATCGCGGCCATCACCTGCGCATAGGTGCCCGCATCGGCCTTCGCCTCCTGCACCTTGGCCGGAGATGCCGTGGCCGGGCTCGCCTTGGCTACGGCCGGCGTGACGGCAGCCGCCTTCTTCGCATCGGCCGCAGCGATCCGCGCTTTCCGCGCCGCCTCCTTGTCCCGCGCCTGCGCAAGCCTTTGCTCGTGCGCGCGCTGCAGAGCGGCCACGGATGGCTGCGGCACGACCCCCAGGTTCGCAAGGTAGGTCTGCTCACTCAGCCCCGCCTGCTCCAGCTTCGCCTGTGCGGCCGCCACGGCCTTGCGGTCTTCCCGCACCCTGGCGAGCTCCAGTTCACGCATGGCGGGAACCGAAGTGCCGCCATAGTCCGCTGGAAAGTCGCTCAGCGGCGGGTTCCCCACGGTATGGCCCAGTTGACCGATCAGGCTCTCGGTCACGGAGAGGACGCCCTTGTCACCCGCAGCCGCAGCGTTTTCATGCGCCCGCATCAGCCAGTAATAGGCGAGATCCGCGTTCGAGACGCCACCGGTACTCTCCGTCTGGCTCTCAAAATTGCGCATTCCAACCTGGACCTGGGCCCCCCTGTTACCCTTCCGAGCGGCCTCCAGGTGCCAGAACTGCATCGAAGCAACGCTCTTGTAGGAAACCCCGAACTTCACATCGGATTCCGGGATGCCCACCATCGAGGCGAGCCCATGCATCCCGTATGTGCTGCCCGCTTCGACACTGGCAAGGATCAGGCGCCGAGCCCGTTTCAGATCCTTGCGATATCCGTAGGTCCCGAACTGGTAGCTGGATCCGATGGCGGCCAGTGCATCGGGATAGCCCTTGCGGGCCAGTTGCTCGTAACCGGACATGTGCGCTTGGGCATTGCGGGATGCGAACGTGCGCTGCAGTTGCTCGAACTGCGCCTTCATCGCCGCACGCTCCTCGGCCGAGGCCCGGGCATAAGGGCTTGTCTCAGGATCGAGCGGATAGGCCTGCGCCACGTCCTCACGCGCCAGCGCCGGAGCGCTTCCCACCGCGCCCACCACGCCCGCCGACAGAGCCCCCGCCATGACAATCGCGCACAACGCCTGCCCCGATACCTTCCGGTTATTCATACCGTCCCCGTACTTGCTTGCCCCGGGACCGGATTTGCAACTCACCCGCCTGCCGTCAACCTAGAGGAAGTTGGAGGTTCGAACCTCCGCAAACGGGCATCGCAGAAAGGAAGGCAAAGCCCATGCGAGGGCCATTGCCCTCGCGCTCCCGGAATCGGAGAGGGCGGGTCCTGGTGACATGGAGGAGCCCACTTTCCGCCTTGCGCCTTGCCTGTCACTGAAGGAGCGATCTGAGACGCCAAGAAACTCACACTCCGGCTCATATGCTGACAATATTTTCTAGCGGCGCGATAGCTAATCTGCCGACAAGTGGCCGCTTAAAATCATATCATTATGCACAATAAAATCACCTCAATATAACTACACAATAACCGTCTCCTTGACAGTATATTAAATGAGTGAAAGAGTTATTAAATGATATAACTGGGCACTTAAAGTAACAAAATATATGGGGCCTATATACCTGATTGACCCAATCTGATTTCTCTGCCATAACGAGGGCATGGAAACGAGCGCCCCTAAGAAACAGCAGTTCACCAGCCTGATCCAGATGATGCGGGCCATGCCGGACGAGCAGTCCGCAATCGATCATTTCACCGCGATCCGCTGGAAGCATGGAGCCTATTGCCCCCATTGTGGCGCTACCAAGGTCTATCACTTTAAGGACGGGCGCACGCACAAGTGCGGTGAATGTCGTAAGCGGTTCTCAATCAAGGTCGGCACGATCTTTGAGGACAGCAAGATTGGCCTGCGCGAATGGATGCTGGCGGTCTGGCTACTTACCAATCACAAGAAGGGCATAGCCAGCACGCAGCTTGCGACCGACATTGGAGTGACGCAGAAGACCGCATGGTTCATGCTCCACCGCCTACGCTACGCCGCCCAAACCAAGTCGTTCAACCGCCCTCTCGACGGTGAGATTGAAGCCGACGAAACCTTCATCGGCGGCAAGGAAAAGAACAAGCACGCCAGCAAGCGCACGGGCGGCAAGCAGGGTGGCAAAGGCAAGGCCATCGTCCTTGGCATTCTGAAGCGGGATGGAGACCTCGTTACGGGCACGCTCCCGAACCTGCGCGCCAAGAACGTGCAGGGCGCGATCAACAGTATTGTCGCTCCCGGTTCTACCGTGATGACCGACGAGCACGTTAGCTTCAACGGATTGAGCGACCGCTTCACCCATCACCGCGTAAACCACAGCGCGGGCGAGTATGTTCGCAATTACTGCCTTCATACGAACGGCATCGAGAGCGTGTGGGCGCTGTTCAAGCGGCAGGTGATTGGCACTCATCACTGGCTCTCGCCTAAGCACCTGAGCCGCTACCTCAACGAAATGACGTGGCGCTTCAACCAGCGCGAAATCGAAGCGGGCGAGCGCGTGAACGCCCTTCTGGAACAGACGGCAGGTCGCCTCACCTACAAGGAACTGATCGCATGACGGATAATCGCAAGCTTGATGGCCCTGTCGACTTTGATTTTGATTTCGAGGAAGCGATGGAGCGCATCGCGCAGACAGACCCGGATGAGGTAACGGCCCTAGTCGCAGCTGATCTGCCGGAAGAGACGATCGATACACTGCTGGCGGAATTTGAGGCAGCAGCCCGCGAGACCGAGGACGGAAACCAGTTCTGGACCGCTCGCGAATTGGCGACCTTGCTGGGTTACGCCGACTATCGGAATTTCCTCTCAATCGTAGAGAAGGCTAAAACGGCCTGCCGCCAGATGCGGCTCGATCCAGACGATCATTTCGTTGACGTCACCGACATGATCGAGATCGGCAAGGGCGGTAGGCGCGAAGTCGAGAACATTCATCTTGATCGCTACGCCTGCTACCTGATCGCTCAGAACGGCGATCCTCGAAAGCGGCCCATCAGCTTCGCGCAGAACTATTTTGCAATCCAGACGCGCCGCCAGGAACTGGCAGACGAGGACGGCGTCGATTTTGGCTCTCTCACTGAGAACCAAAAGCGGCACTACCTGCGCAATCAGGTGGTCGAGCAGAACAAGCTTCTTGCTAGTGCCGCCAAAGGCGCGGGGGTTCAGAACAAGGACTTCGGGAAGTTCCATAACCGAGGGTATCAAGGTCTCTATGGTGGAAGGGGCGTTGATGAAATCCGCTCCTACAAACGCTTGCCAAAGCGCGCTCAAATTCTCGACCACATGGGAAGCACGGAACTGGCAGCGAACCTGTTTAGAATTACGCAAACTGAAGAGAAGCTGCGCGAACGAAAAATCCAAGGAAAGGAAGCGGCCTGCAACGCGCACTATGAGGTTGGCCTGAAGGTCCGACAAACCATGCAGGAACTCAGCGGCATCATGCCTGAAGACCTTCCCGTTGCCGAGGATGTGAAGAAGATCGCTCGGCAGGAACGTAAGCAGCAGCGCATGCGGGCTGTGGAGCCTCAGAAGCGCATTGAGCAACCGCTCAATGAGCCGAAGGCTACTGCTCCGGTCGAAATTGACCTTACCAAAGACCTTTGGAAATACGCGCTCTTGGTCCTGTCTGTGCAGCCTGAAGGCGAAATGAAGACCTCAGCCATGATTGAGGCGCTGCCGGACTATATCGCGCTTTCAGACGAGCATCTGGCCGCGAACGAGAGCCGCAAGGACTCCAAGTTTTCGCAGATCGTGCGCAACCTCAAATCGCACAAAAACAGCAAATCCAACTTCATCTATCAGGGATATGCCCAGGACATTCGCGGCGGCTTCAAGATCACTCGGAAGGGGCTGGATTTCGTGCGAGAGTATTTCAAAGACCGGGCTTAATTCTGGGCCGGGCCACACACGTATATAGGCCCCAAATATATATTATGTAGTATCAATCCGTAAATAAAAATACAATTTTATCAGTTGAAATTTCTGTAAATATAATAATTTCATCACAACCGTCACGAGCAGTCACCACTAACGACGAGCAGCTGCTTTATCCGCACCGAACCCACTCTCTCCAGAGTGGACGTTTAATGAATAAATAATTGAAATAATTATTATTTTATATTAACCTACCAAGGATGGAGATGTTATGCGAAAACTATCTACTGCACTTTCCATTCTGCTGGCCACACCCGCCATTTCTTGTAGTACATTTCAAAGACAAGCAGCCGTCGCCCCAATATCGGTTGTTGAGGCGAAAGTAGAATTCTGCGCAAAAATGGATGAAAAATATTACAGCAAAGAACTGCGAAAAATATACAAACCTATGTGCTATAATTTTACAAATCATGAAGAAGGCGCTGGAGACAGGAAAGAATATTTAATAAACCTCATGATGATTGCAGACAATGTTTGCGCAAAAGAGTTAAGGCAACTCTCCGCCAACCAGAGGACTGTTAACGCAACCCTAAGCACAACATCAACAATACTTTCATCCGCGGCAACTGTAGTATCTGGAGGGCTCGCAGACAATATTTTATCTGGTGGCGCCACATTGCTCGGTGCGACTCGCGATCACATCAATGCCGAGGTTTATCGAAAGTCTACGCCTGAATTGATTACCATGCTCATTCAGGCAGATCGAGAACTATACGCAACAAAATTGCTGTCAGAAAATAGAAAAATAACTGAGGCCTTGGCGATAAAGGCTGCAGGAGAATATCACCTGAAGTGCTCTTATTTTCATGGCCTTTCACTTCTTGAACAGGCTGCAAGTGCAAAAGCGGAAGAATTAAACAAAATGACTTCAGGCTTGAATAAAGGTCAAAACGAGAATTTGGACGATGAAGATCGCCAAAATGATGAAAACTAGGTCGCGTTGACAAAGGTGATTCCCAACCCGGCGAAGTTCTGATTCAAGCCTGCCTTTTGGAAGGGCAAGCATGGATC
>NZ_JALHAT010000007.1:0-38148 GCF_022818885.1 Novosphingobium mangrovi
ACTTTGTATATTTCCGGCTTCTGCCGGACAATCCGCGCACCACTCGACAAAAAGCCATTGCGAACCGACCGGGGAACTGGCCTGATTGCACCTGCCGGGGCTAAGGCAGGGGAACAATGGCCATCGTATCTGAAAATCCACGCGTTCCTGCGCGCATGGTGCTGCTTTCGCTGGCAGCGCTCTGGGCGTGCTATTTCATCGTCGCGACCTTGCGCGGGGCCTTCATGGGCTTCGATTTCGCCTGGCCGATCATCTCGCGAAGACTGACGATCTGTCTGCTCTCGATGATGGTCATGGCCGCGGTCTGGCCGCTGCTCCAGATGCTCGACCGCAAGTCGAACCTGGTGCGCCTCGTGATCGTGCTGGTGGGCGCCTTGCCGCTTGCTCTGCTCCTCAGCCTCATCAACGCGATGGTCTTTGCCGACCTGGAAATGGCGATGAAGGCGGCCGACAAGGAAGGCCTGACCCAGATCGACCCGGGCAAGGTCCGCGTGATGCAGGATGAGGCGGGCAACATCCTCGTCGATCTGCCCAAGTCGTCCTCGCGCGATGCCGCGCCCGAGGCGCCGCCTGCACCGCCAGCGCCGCCCGTCACGAGCTCGGCCGTGCCCGATGTCGTCCCCGGCATGAGCGATGATGCAGGCCCGCTGCTCGACGATACCGGGCGTGGTCCTGCTTCGGCGGGTATCATGCCGGGCGCGGAAGGGGGCATTACCATTCGCACCAACGGCGGCGCGCGTGACACCCTGTTCGGGCGCTGGGCGGGCATGGCGGACACGACCTTCGGGCGCTACTTCCTCGTCCTGGCCTGGGCCGCACTCTATTTCGCGCTCGCCAAGGCGGAAGAGGCGCGCGCGGCCGAGCGGCGCGAGGGCGAGTACCGCCGCGCCGCCGAAGCGGCCGAGCTGCGCTCGCTGCGCTATCAGGTCAATCCGCACTTCCTGTTCAACACGCTGAACTCGCTCTCCGCGCTGGTCATGACCGGGCGCCAGGAGGCGGCCGAGACGATGATCCAGACGCTCTCGACCTTCTACCGCCGCACGCTGAACGGCGATCCCACCAACGACATGCGCCTTTTGGATGAGATCGAGATGCAGAAGCTCTACCTCTCGATCGAGGGGGTACGTTTCCCTAATCGTTTGCAGACTCAATTCACGATTGACGAGGACGTCGCCGATGCGATGGTACCGGGCATGATCCTGCAGCCGCTGATCGAGAACTCGGTGAAGTACGCGGTCGCGGCCACGCAGCGTCCGGTCACGATCACGATCTCGGCCCGGCGCGGCGAAGGGGAAGACGGTGAGGCCGATCGCCTCGTGCTCACTGTGCGCGACGATGGCCCCGGCGCGCCCTTGAACAAGGCCGACGGGTGCGGCATCGGATTGACCAACGTGCGCGATCGCTTGCGCGCGCGCTACGCGAAAACGGCCAGGCTGGCCTACGGTCCGCAGGAGGAGGGGGGCTTTGCGACCGTCCTCGACCTGCCGCTGGAGACCGAACAGGGGGCCGCCGGGGCGAGGGAGACGAGATTTGACGGATAGCAACGCCATGCAGAACAGGGCCAACGACACCGTGACCAGTGCGCCGCTGCGCACCCTGATCGTGGACGACGAACCGCTGGCGGTGGAACGCATGCAGGTGATCTGCTCGCGGCTGGGTTCGGTCTCGGTCGTCGGCACGGCCAGCGATGGCGAGGCCGCGCTGCGCCTGTGCGAGGCGCTTCATCCCGATCTTCTGCTGCTTGACCTCACCATGCCCGAGACCGATGGGCTGACTGTCGCGCGGCGTCTGGCGCGTCAGGACAACGCGCCCGCGGTGATCTTTGTCACCGCGCACGATGAATTCGCGGTCGAGGCCTTCGATCTCGACGCGGTTGATTATGTCCTCAAGCCCGTGACGCCTGAGCGGCTGGAACGCGCGATCGGACGCGTCATTGCCCGGCGCGGCGAACGCACCGAGCCCAAGAGCGACTGGCTGGAGGAATTCTGGGTGCCGCACCGCTCCGAACTGGTGCGCGTGCCCGCCGACGATGTGCAGCGCATCGATGCCGAGCGCGACTACGTGCGGCTCCACGTGGGTGATCAGAGCTATCTCCTGCTCCAGACCATCACCAGCCTGCAGGAGCGGCTCGACCCGGCGCGCTTCATCCGCATCCACCGCAGCCACATCCTGCGCCGGGACCACGTGACCGGCCTCAAGCACGAAGGCTTGGGCGTGTGGTCGGTCGAGACGACGAGCGGCGACAGTCTGCGCATCGGGCGCACGTATCTGCCCGAGGTGAAGAAGATGGCGGGGCGCTGAGCCGAGACTTAGTAGGAAGTCATTGCTTCAAGGGGCCATCGCCCCTTGACCCCCAAACGGGCGACCTCACCTCTCTCCGCCACGGCAGCGGGCCAGACGTGAGCCAGACATTATGGGGAGCCCGAGGGCAATGGCCCTCGGAAATCGCTACTCTTCCTGCACTCGACACGCACAAAGAGGCGGGCCGCCAGAGGCAGCCCACCAAGTCGGTATCCGGGTCATTTCTTCTTATGGGACCTCGGGGATGGGGGATCAGCCGCCGTAGCGCTGGGCCTTTTCCTGGTCGCGCATGGCGGCCGCGATCTGGCCGTCGACCTTCTCGGTAGCCTTGCGGTAGCAGGCCTGCGACGAGGAGCTGGGCAGGTAGGAGTCGACCGCGCGTTCGTCCATCCGGCAGACCTTGCGGGCCGTCTTCACGAGGCGGCGTTCCAGGGTCTCCTGGCCTTCGACCGTGCTGAGGTCGAGGTCGGTGTAGTAGACGGTCGCGGTGGGGATGCTTTCCTGCGCGGCGGCGGGGGTGGCGGTAGCTGCGAGGCCGACCATGGCAGCGGGACCAACAAGGGCAGCGGCGAAAAGGGCAGTCTTCTTGAACATCGTGTTTCCTCCTATGGTGAGCAGGTCCGCGATGTGTGTGTCGGCCGGCTCGATGAGTTTCTTCTGCACCCATCCCGCACCCGCTTCACGCGGGCATCTATGGTGGGTCGTCCAAGGTCGACAAAAGGCACAGCCAGCGGACAAACGACGTTTGTAGTCGACGAACGGCATGGGCCGGAGCCCGCACAAATGCAGGGATGCCCGCACACGGTGGCGACTCGCAGCCATGATTCGCGAAGCGGCGGGCAGGGCCCCGGTTCAGGCCCGCATCGAGGGGGATTGGCATCGGGGCGCAAGCCGCGTTAGGCTGCGCGTTGTGACCATTGCCGTTCTCGTCGTCTTCTGTCTGGGCGTGATCAACTTCGCCGCCCACAAGGCCGTCCTCGAAAGCGGGCATCCGATGTTGGCGCAGGTGCCCTGGCTGCTGAAGCCGCTGGGCGGGCGGGCCAGTCTCCTTGTCGAGTTCGTGATGCTGCTGGGGGCGCTGCTGATGGTCTCGGCCGGATCGCAAGGGTGGGCGCTGCTCTACCTTGTCTATTCGCTGGTCAACGGCGTGGCCGCCTGGCTGATTGTCACCGAGCGCCTGTAGTTCGGGGAAGGTATCCGGGAACCGGGGGGCGTACGGGGCTTTTTGCCAAGCATGGAACAGGCATCGCAGACTCCCGCCGACGTCGCGCAACCCGATGATCCCGCCCCCGGCAGCGCCCCCGCCTCCGACAGCGCGAAGGTGCGGCGTCTCTGGCTGGTGTGCAATCCGGCAAGCGGCAGCAACGACGCGCAGACCCAGCGCGAGGCGAAGCAGGCCCTGAAGAGCGCGGGCTTCGACGTCGCGCGTACGTTGTACTTCCCCGATGATCCCGCGCCCAAGGCGGCGGATCTGGATGCGGAAGGGGTCGAGGTCGTCGCCACGTTCGGCGGTGATGGAACGGTCCATGCGGTCGTCACGGGTCTGTTCGGCTGGGGCGGTGCGGTGCTGGTCCTGCCCGGCGGCACGATGAATCTCCTCGCCAAAACGCTGCACGGCCCGGCCAGAGCGGCCGAGATCGCCGCGCGTCTCGAGAGCGGGGAAGGGCGCCGCGTGCGCACGCCTGTCATCGACACCCGGCACGGAACCGCGCTGACCGGCGTGCTTGCGGGGCCGGGCACGATCTGGAACGAGGTGCGCGAGGCCCTGCGCGATGCGAACCTGGTTGAAGTGGTGGCCACCGCGCGCCAGGCCATCAGCTATTCCACCAACGGACCCAAGGTCGTGTGCGCCGAAATCGATTGCGGACGCGAGGACGGCTATGCGGCGATCACCGTCAATCCGGGCGAGGAGGGCCTGTCCGCCCGTGGTTACTACGCACACTCGCTGGCCGACTACGCGGGGCAGGGGATTGCGCTGCTCAACCGCAACTTCCGCAATGGGCCGCACGACGATCTTGGCATCCACCAGCGTATCCGCCTCGTCTGCCCGGCGGGCGAGCCGATGGGCCTGCTCATCGACGGCGAACCCTTCGATGGTGAGCCGGAGGAAATATTCGAGCTTGCACCCTGCGAGGTCGATCTTATTGCCACGCGCGAGGTATAGGGCGTGAAGGCGAGTTTCTTCGCGCCGGGGCGAAATGGCCCGAAACGTAGACCCAACGCAGGTGAAAGTGCATGAATGACCGCCCGCTCAAGCTGTTTCATCTGAGCGATATCCACTTCGGGCTCGAGGACCGCAGCGCCCTCGCCTGGGTCGAGCGTTGTATCGAGCGCGAAAAGCCCGATGCCCTTGCCATCACCGGCGACCTCACCATGCGCGCGCGCCACCGCGAGTTCGACGCCGCCTGCGCCTGGATTCAGGCGCTCGACATCCCGGTGACGGTCGAGGTGGGTAATCACGATATTCCGTACGCCAACCTCTACCAGCGCTTCTTCGATCCCTACCGTCGCTTCAACCGGATCGAGCATCTGGTCGAGGCGGAACTTGGCCTGCCGCGTCTCGCCGTGATCCCGCTCAAGACGACCACGCGCGCGCAGTGGCAGCGCTTCCCCTGGTCGAACGGATGGGTGACGAAGAAGGCGCTCGAAGAAACGTTGGCCGCGATCGACGCGCAGCCCGAAGGCACGCGCATTCTGGTCGCTGCGCACCATCCGCTGACCGAGCGGCGCGAGCGTGACAACAAGCTGCTGACCATCAACGGCACCCGCACGATGGAAGCGCTGGCGGGCCGCAAGGTCTGCGCGATCCTTTCGGGCCACATTCACGATCCCTTCGATCTTGTCGCGGAGACGAAGGCGGGGCCGCTGCGGATGATCGGCGCGGGCACGCTCTCGCAGCGCATCCGCTCGACCCCGCCCAGCTTCAACGAGATCGTGATCGAGGGCGATGACATCCGCGTCATCGCGCGTAATCTGGAAGACGTGGCAAGCCGCGACATGATGATCTGCGACGTGCCCGAGAACGCGCTGCCCCCGCGCGATCCCGAAGAGCCGGTGGCACCTGTCGGCAAGGTGCCCGAAGTCGATCCGCCGGTGAGCTGACCTGCACACGCAAAAAGAGCCGCAGTTTCCTGCGGCTCTTTTCGTTTGAGGTCGGGTAGAAGAGATAGATCCGAGGGCCATCGCCCTCGGGCTCCCCGAACGGGCTGCCTCACCTCGCGCGCGCATCGGCGTGTGATAAAGGTGAGGTTGCCGATTCTGGGGTCAAGGGGCGATGGCCCCTTGAGAATCCTTCATCCTACATGTCCGCCTGCGCGTAGTCGTGGTCCACCGAGCCCAGGCCGTTGATGTTGCTGCGCAGGATCTCGGGCTTGCGCACCAGGGTCACGTGGCCCACGCCGTTGATCTCGATTTCGGCGAGGCGCTTGGGGCCAAGGGTGACATCGCCCGCGCCATTGACTTCGACCTTGACGTCATCGCCGTAGAGCTTGGCGAGGTCGATGTTGCCCGCGCCATTGGTGGTGACGGCCATCGTGCGGACCTTGCCCTCGGCTTCGAGGTCGAGCGCGCCATTGGCCTTCAGCGTGAACTGGTCCTGGTCGAGGCCGACCAGCGTGACATCGCCCGGCGCGTCGAGATCGAGGCCCTCGATCTCGGGCGCGGTGATGACGACCTTGAGGCCGTTGCCCCAGTGGCTGCGGCGCCCATCGAGCTTGAGGCGGCCGTCTTCCCAGACAAGGCGCTCCAGCAGCTTTTCAGGCCCCTTGACGGTCATGCTGGCGGTTTCGCCGCGGGTGAAGCTGAGGTCGACGGGCACTTCCATGGCGATCTGCGATCCGCTCTCGATGGCGAACTCGCGGGTCTTGGTGGGACCCAGGTCCTCATCCTCGTCCTCGTCGCCGATGTGCCAGCCCCCTTCCTGGGCGAACTCGCGGCGGGCGTCCTCCCCCCCGACGATCCAGGCCCCGGCGAAGGCAACGAGCGAGAGGATCGCGGCGCTGGCGAAGACAATGAGCAGTTTGCGGAACATGATATATCTCCTGCGTGCGCGGTTACTTGTCGGGGTGAATGGCGGGCTCGAGCACCCGGAAGTGCAGGCGGCCGAACCACATCAGGGCGTTGATGACCCAGATGCTGACGAGGATGAGGATCGCCGCGGCCGCGACCGATCCGCTCAGGATGCCGAGACCGGCGAGAAGGGCGACGGCCCAGCCTCCCGGGAAGCCGGTGAAAGGGCCGGCGAGGAGGACAAAGCCACCGGCGATGAACACCGCGATGACGGCCACGAACAGCGCGATGAGCACGCCCAGCACGGTCACGATGATCGGCAGCAGCAGGAGGATGTCCAGCGAGGCGAGGCCGACAAAGGCGATGATCGCGGCCCAGGCCGAGGACGGCGAGCGCGCCTCCTTCCAGTTGCGCTGGCCGAATTCGAAGCGCAGTTCGCGGGCGAGGCGCGCCGGATCGCCGAGCGCGGCGGCAATCGCCTCTTCGCTGCGGCCTTCGGCCATGCCGGCCTCGAAGTGCTCGGCGTAGTCGGAGAGGATGTCGTCGACGTCCTCGCGCGGGAGGCCCTTGAGCCCCGCTTCGAGGCGGCGGATGAATTCAAGACGCGTCATGGCTGGATTCCCCTTCCTGCACGTTCGCGGGTTCGCCGGTGGCTTCCGGCGCGGTGGCGGTGGGCGCATCGCCGGTGATCAGTTCATCGACGGCCGCGGTGAACCCGCGCCATTCGCTGATCTGCGCGGCAAGGCGCGTCTGCCCGGCCTCGGTGATGGCGTAGTACTTGCGCGGCGGGCCGGACGGCGATTCCTCGAGATAGGTCGAGACCAGGCCGTCCTTCTGCATCCGGCGCATCAGCGGGTAGATCGTCCCTTCGCCCATATCGACCGCGTCGGCCATGCGGCTGGCGATCTCGTAGGCGTAGCTGTTGCGCCGTGAAAGCAGGGCAAGCACGCAAAGGCCAAGCACCCCCTTCTTAAGCTGGACTTCGATTTCGGACATCGAATCATCTCCTGTCGATGGAGACTGTATATAGACAGCTAGTGTGTGATGCAAGGTACCTTCTTAAAAGAGGTACAGGTCTATGCTCTATACCGTGCACGGCAAGATAGGCGCCATGCGAAGGAATGTGTTTTTGTTCGCGACTTCCGTGACTTCGTCAGGGTCTGGCAGGCCTCAACCGGGGGGAAACCCTGATATCGGCGCGATGCCGGGACGGGCCAGAGTGGCGTCCTGAGAGGTTGGGGGCTTCCTTGCGCGAATCGTCTTCGATTGCGTGGCCGTCCTTCGACCCGTGTTCAGAGGAGAGTTCCGCGATGCACGACGACGATACGCCGCATTCCGACAGCCCCCACGCCGCACATGAAGGCGATACGCCCAAGGGCATGTCCCGCCGCAAGATGCTTTCGGCCTCGAGCATGGCCGCGGCACTGCCTGCGCTGGGCTCGCTGATCGGCACGCAGAAGGCGCTGGCGCAGGCCGCGTCGGGCCGCAAGCCGAACATCCTCGTCATCTGGGGCGATGACATCGGCTGGCAGAACGTCTCCGCCTATGGCCTTGCGACGATGGGCTACCGCACCCCCAACATCGACCGCATCGGGCGCGAGGGAATCAAGTTCACCGACCACTACGCGCAGCCCTCGTGCACGGCGGGCCGCGCGGCCTTCATCACCGGGCAGTACCCGATCCGGTCGGGGATGACGACGGTGGGCCAGCCCGGCGCCGCACTCGGGCTTCAGGCGGCATCGCCGTGTCTGGCCGAGGTGATGAAGATGGCGGGGTATCGCACCGGCCACTTCGGCAAGAACCACCTGGGCGACCGCAACGAGCACCTGCCCACCGCGCATGGCTTCGATGAATTCTTCGGCAACCTCTACCACCTCAACACCCAGGAAGAGGCCGAGCAGCGCGACTACCAGGCCTTCGGCAAGAAGTTCTCGGGCGATCTGGAGACCTACGAGGCGCAGTTCGGTACGCGCGGCGTGATTCACAGCTTCGCGACCGACCGGGACGATACGACTTCGGACCCGCGTTTCGGCAAGGTGGGCAAGCAGACGATCCAGGACACCGGGCCGCTCACCCGCAAGCGCATGGAAAACTTCGATTCGGCCGAGATGATTCCGACCGCGCTCGACTTCATGGGCAAGGCCAAGGCCGCGAACGAGCCGTTCTTCGTGTGGATGAACACCTCGCGCATGCACGTCTACACGCACCTTGACGACGAGTGGCGCTACGCGGCCGAGAAGTACACCTCCGAGGCCGACCTTCACGGTTCGGGCATGATGCAGCACGACCGCGACGTGGGCACCGTGCTCGACTGGCTCGCGCAGCAGGGCATCCTTGATGATACGCTGATCTGGTACTCGACCGACAACGGTCCTGAGCACGATTCCTGGCCGCACGGCGCGACCACGCCCTTCCGCGGCGAGAAGATGACCACCTACGAGGGCGGTGTGCGCGTGGTCTCGATGCTGCGCTATCCGCGCATGATCCCTCAGGATCAGGTGCTGAACGGCATCCAGGCCCACCAGGACATGTTCACCAGCCTCGCTGCGATTGCCGGTGTTCCCGATGTGAACAGCCGGATGCTGAGCAGCAAGAAGCAGTACATCGATGGCGTGAACAACGTGCCCTACTGGACCGGCCAGCAGGAAAATTCCAACCGCGACCACATCTTCCACTACTACGAGAGCAAGCTGACCGCGGTGCGCATGGGGCCCTGGAAGATCCACTTCTCGACCAAGGAAAACTACTACGACAACCTGGTCCCGCGCACGGCGCCGCTCATGTTCAACATCCGCATGGACCCCTTCGAGAGCTACGATTCGGTCGATGCCTACGGGCACCTGCTCCAGAAGGTCTCTTGGCTGATGCAGCCGATGGGCGTTCTGATGAACAAGCACCTCAAGACTCTGGCGGAATACCCGCCGGTGCAGGGCGGGGCCTCGTTCGACATGTCCAATGTCGTGGCCGAATTCATGGAGCAGGGCCTCCAGTAACCTGATTGTCCCTCCCCCCGGGAGACCGTGGGGGCCATCCTCAAGCATACCCCGGATCGGTCGCGGCCGCTCCGGGGTCTTTTTTTGGGGCTCAGCTCTCGATCCGGGCGATCTGGCGGTCGTGCCAGGGGGTAAGGAGGGCCAAGGCACAGATTGCGCCCACAAGGCACATGAGCATGTCCCACTGGGTGTCCCAGGGATCGCCTTGGGTGCCCAGGAAGGCCTCGGCCCCCTGACCCAGCGCCATGGCTGCACCGAACTCGATCAGCTCGTAGGCCGCGCTGACGGCGAGGCAGCAGGCCGTGACGAGGACATGGGTAAGCCATCCGGGGGCAAGGCCGCCCCGGCGCAGCAGCAGTTCGCGCAGGACGATTGCGGGCACGAAGCCTTGCGCGAAGTGGCCGATCCGGTCGTAGGGGTTGCGCGCGAGGCCCAGCAGGTCCTGCAAGGTAAAGCCCAGCGGCACGCGCGCATAGGTATAGGCACCCCCGAGCATGAGGATGAGGCCATGCAGGCCCATCAGCGCCAGCGCGAGGCGGGTGAGGGGCAGGCGGCTGCGCGTGGCCCACAGCACGGGCAGCGCGATCAGGACGGGGGCCACCTCCATCAGCCAGGTCGCGCGCTCGTACGGGCTCCAGCCCGAGGCCAGAAGGCCCGCCAGCCAGAGGAGGGTGAGGGCGATCAGGTCGCGAAAGGTGGTCCGGTGCATTCCCGGCAGGATTGGCCAGATAGCGGGCCTGCGCAAGTCCCGGCTCTCCGCTTGCCGCGCAAGGCAGGCATGAAAAAAGGGCCGCGGTTGCCCGCGACCCTCTTTTCGTAAACCGGTGCGTCGGTCCGTTCGAAACTTAGCGCTTCGAGAACTGGAACGAACGACGGGCCTTGGCGCGGCCGTACTTCTTACGCTCGACCACGCGGCTGTCGCGGGTGAGGAAGCCAGCGGCCTTGACCGTAGCGCGCAGGACCGGCTCGTACTTCGAGAGTGCCTGCGAGATGCCGTGCTTCACAGCGCCGGCCTGACCCGAGAGACCGCCGCCCTTGACGGTGGCGATGACGTCGTACTGGTCTTCGCGCGCAGTGATCTGGAACGGCTGGGCAATGACCAGACGCAGGGTCGGACGTGCGAAGTAGACTTCCTGGTCACGGCCGTTGACGGTGATCTTGCCGGTGCCGGGCTTGATCCACACGCGGGCCACGGCGTCCTTGCGGCGGCCGGTGGCGTAGGCGCGGCCCTGGGCGTCGAGTTCCTGCTCGCGCAGGGGAACGTTCGAGACGACGGGGGTGAAACCCTGCTCTTCAGCAGCAGCTTCTTCGGTCGCGACTTCGGTGCCGAGGTCCTTGAGGTCGGACAGGCTCTGGACGGTATCAGTGTCGGACATTAGGCACCCACCTTGTTCTTACGGTTCATCGAAGCAACGTCGAGGGCTTCGGGCTGCGTACCACCGTGCGGGTGCTCGGTGCCGGCGTAGACGTGCAGGGCGCGCATCTGGTCGCGGCCCAGCGGACCACGGGGAATCATGCGTTCCACGGCCTTTTCAAGCACGCGCTCGGGGAAGCGACCGGCGAGGACCTTGTCCGCGGTGACTTCCTTGAGGCCGCCGGCGTAGCCGGTGTGCTTGTAGTAGGTCTGCTGCTTGAGCTTGTTGCCGGTGAAGCGGACCTTCTCGGCGTTGATCACGACGACGTGGTCGCCGCAATCGACGTGCGGGGTGAAGCTCGGCTTGTGCTTGCCGCGCAGCAGGTCGGCGATGATGACAGCCAGACGGCCAACCACCAGACCTTCGGCATCGATCAGATGCCACTTCTTTTCCACCTCGGCCGGCTTGATCGACCGGGTGACCTTTGTGAGCGCCTTCATGGCTGGTCTATCCCTTGTGTTTCGTGCGCGCGTCCGGTGGATTGGCGCTGGCGCGAATCCGTCCCGTACGCGGGAAGTGGCGCCAATTCGTCGAAATGGGGCGCCAAGTCAAGCAGGATGCGGCTTTGCGAAGAGGTAATATAATACCGCAAGCCGTCATGTGGCCGATCTTGAGACCGGCCTGCATGGGTGATGCGCCCGGGTACGCTCAGATTTCCGCCGGTGTGAACAGGCAGGGGTCGACGGCAGGCTTGGGCATGGTCTGGGGGCCGCCGGTACCGATTCCCCACTGGTCCATGATCTGGGGGGCCGGCTCGTGGACCTTCGCCTCGTGGGTTTCGAAGTCGACCTCGTCGAGTTCGGAGGTGTATTCGACGGCAAAGCCGCCCGGTGTCACGAAATAGCTGAAGGTGTTGTTGCCCGCCGTGTGGCGGCCCGGCCCCCAGCGCAGATCGGTGCCGCGCTTCTGCAGGCGGCTGGCACCGCGCATCATGTCATCAAGGCTGAGCATGTCGTAGGCGACGTGGTTGAGACAGGGCGGCCCGGGCAGAATGGCAATGCGGTGATGGGCCGCGTTGCAGCGCAGGAAGCACATGAAATCGCCCAGCCAGTCCGAGACGCGAAAGCCCAGCACATCGGTGAAGAAGCGCACCATTGCTTGATGGTCGGGCGAATGCAGGACAATGTGGCTGATCTTCACGGGCACGCCTTCCCAGCGCTCCAGCGGGCGCTTGTCGAGGGGCGCGACCTCGGCCGAGATCTCGAAGGGCAGGCCATCGGGCGAAAAGAAGCGGAAGCCATAGCCGCCTCCGGGCGCGTCGAGCGGGCAGGGTGCGTGGATGATGGTGCAGCCTGCGTCCTGCACCGCTGTGTGCAGGGCATCGACATCGGCCTTGCCGGGCGCGGCAAGGGCAATGACCTCGACGCAGTTCGTCTCGCGGCGGTGGAGGCGCAGGACGTGGTGTTCATCGTGCCCCTGCGCCTTGAACCAGGCGGTGTCCTCGTTGGCGGCGACTTCCACCAGGCCCCAGTCCTGGGTGTAGAAGCGGCGCTCGGCGTCGAAGTCCTCGACACCATAGCCGACATAGCGAATCTCGGTCACGCGGCTCATAGGGCGGCCTCTTCCTTCTTGCGTTTCTCGATGATGCGGCGCGCGCGCGTGCCGCCGGTGTCGATGCCGAGCGAGAGCGGTTTGCGCTCCCAGAAGTCGGCGCCGTCGGTGTTGGCGTAGGCGGCCTCGATGATCGGCTTGTCCTCGTCGCCGAAGGCCGCGCCCATGAGACCGGCCAGCATGGCATCGCCCTCGGGGGAGGGGGGACCCTGCCGCGTGGTCGCCCAGAAGTAGTGGCTGGAGCCCTGCGTTTCCGGAGTGAGGATATGCGCCTGGTGGGCGATCACGCCCTCGGCGCGCTCGCCGCCCTGCGGGCAGGCGCCGACCTGCAGGTACATGCTGGCGGGCGCCTCCCAGCGCATGTCGAGCCAGTGGTCGGTGATCATGGCCGGATCGTAGATCCCGAAGGTGTGCGCGGGCGCGGGGATCGCGGGCATCCACCAGTTGGAATGGAGCTGGTCGCCCTGCGCCTTGACCTCGTGCGTCCCGGCAAAGATCACGCCGCGCCCGGCGAAGGTGCCCTTGTGGACGAACTCGATGTGCGAGAGGTCCATGAGGTTATCGGTGCCGTATTCGTAGTTTGCTGCCATCGGCATCACGCCGGTGATGGGGGCATGGCCGTCGATCACGATGGCGGAAAAATCGGGCACTGGCGTTCCTTCGGCGCGTGCGGGATCGCCGGGCCAGAACCAGACGATGTGGTCGCGCTCGACCACGGGAAAGCTGCGCAGCTGCGCGCCTGAGGGGATCTTCTCGGAGAAGGGATTGCGCACGCACTGGCCCGCGGCATCGAAGGTGAGGCCATGATAGGGGCACACGATGGTGTCGCCCTCGCGTTCCCCCTTGCTGAGCGGGGCGTAGCGGTGCGGGCAGCGGTCGACCAGGGCCACGGCGGTGCCGTCCTGTCGCCGCATCAGCAGAACCGGCTCGCCGAGCAGGCGGCGGCGCAGCATGTCCTCGCCCACTTCATGGCTCCAGGCGGCCATGTACCAAGCGTTTTCGAGGAAGGGTTTCGTTTCGGTCATGTCGAAAGTCCTGTGCTTGGACGCTCAGAAGGCGTCCATGTCGTCGGCGATCTCGAAGGGCCCGGGGTAGGCGGCGGAGAGGGTTGTGAGGTAGGCAAAGTGCTCGGGGCTGCCTGCGTCCCAACCCGAGAAGTGTGTGACGACCAGTCCGCCCACGTCCGCGCGCGCGGCGAGAGCACCAAGGTCGGCGGGCGAGAGGTGGTGGTGCGACAGATGCGTCTGCATGGCCTGCAGCTGCCCCTCGGGAATACCGGGGTTGGCCGCGATCAGGCGCGCGATGGTCAGCGGAATGTCCATCATCTCGGCAACCATCAGGTCCGCGCCTTTCGCCAGCTCCTCGAGCCGCGCGCTGGGGCCGGTGTCACCCGTGTAGACGATCGCGCGGCCGGGCAGGTCGAAGCGCAGCGAGAGCGACTGGAAGCGCTGCGCCATCGCGCTGCCCTCGGGGAAGCTGTAATGGGTGTTGCGCGCCACCGTGACGGTCATGCCGTCCACCTCGATCCGGTCGCCATCGCGCAGCTCGCGCACCGTGATGCCCGCGCGGTGATCGACGGGCGGCGCGCCTTCCACGCCATAGTTCGCGGTGACCCCCGGGACCATCGAGGCGAGCAGACCCTCGACCAGTTCGCGCGTGCCGGGTGGTCCGTAGATGGTCAGAGGATCGCGCGCGCTGGTCTGGAAGCGCAGGCCAAGGACGGCCGCCAGGCCGCCAGTGTGGTCGAAGTGCAGGTGGCTGAGGAAGATCGCGTCCACCGCGCGCGATTGCACCCCGGCCTGCTCCATTCGCCCCGCCGCGCCATCGCCCACGTCGACGAGATAGTCCTTTCCGGCAAGGCGCAGCAGGTTTGCAGGTTGCGAGCGTTCGGGCACGACCACGGGCCCCGCATTCGTGCCCAGCGTGATCCAGGTCCCCAGCCCCTCCCGGTCAGGGGCCGGCTCCTGCGCCGCGGCGGGCGTACCGGCTGCGGCGAGAAGGAGAAGGGGGAGGGCGCGGCGGGCGAGCGTGCGAAGAGGACGCATCAGAACGTGTACCCGACCCTGAGGCCGTAGGTGCGCGGAGGTTCGTAGGCGGAACTGGCGACGTTGCCCGCGCCCAGCTGGTAGGTCGATTGCACCGCCTGGTCGGTCAGGTTGCGCACGAAGAGCATGACCGTGACGGGAACCTCGGTCGGCTCGAAGCGGATCGAGGCGTCCATCTTGAAGTCCGCGCCGCTGTCGCCGGTGGGCAGGTAGGCAAAGCCGATCACGCGGTTGGCGCGGTAGCGCCCGTCGAGCGAAAAGGTGATGTCGAGTGGATCGAGTTCGAGCTTCTGCTGGACGCCCAGGTTGAAACTCCACTTGGGCGCGTAGAGGGCAGGCTTGCCCGAGCAGTCGATGTCGAACGAGCGGACAGGCTCGGAAACCTGGGTGTAGCCGCAGCCCGTGATGGGGGTGAGGAAGTAGGGCGGGTCGCCTTCGTCGGACAGGTCGATCTGGTTGTACTGGAAGCTGTCGTAGGTGGCGTCGAGGTACTGCGCGCCGCCATGGACAAGCGTGGTGGCACCGGCCAGCCACTGGAAGTCCATCTCCACGCCCTTGACCGAGGACTTGCCCACGTTGCGGGTGTAGAAGGCGTTGTTGCCGTTGTCGTCGAGCCCCAGCGCGGCCAGCTGCTGACCCCGGTACTTCCAGTAGAACGCTTCCAGGTTCAGCTGCAGGCTGTTGTTGAAGAAGCTGTTCTTCGACCCCAGCGTCCAGGCGTCGATGAACTCGGGTGCGTATTCCTCCTGCCCGAAGGTGATGTTGAAGCCACCGGCGCGAAAGCCGGTCTCGAAGCTGGCGTAGACAAGGTTGTCGGGGCTTGCGTCGAATTCGACCGCGGCGCGCCAGGTCACTTCGCGGTCGCTCGCCGCGCGGTCGATCGTGGTCGGGGTGATCGCAAGAAGCGCGGTGGGGCCCATGGGACCGAACGGGCCGAAGGGGAAGGCGCCGTAGGGGGCAGGCGCATCGAGCGGGCTTCCTGCCGGGAACAGCCCCGGGGCGTACTGCGCAAGCGAATCGCGCAGGGTCAGACCTACCGGCACGGTGGGCAGGTCGGGGCAGCTGGGCTGGCCGGAGGGCAGCTCGGTCAGGCAGATCGCGGCCAGCGAATCGGCCTGGGCCACGATGTCGCGCTTCTCGTCGGAATAGCGAAGCCCGCCCACGAGCCTCAGCGTATCGGTGAGGCTCCAGGTGACGCGCCCGAAGGCGGCCAGCGAGCGGGTGTGCGTGTCGAAGCTGTTGAAGGTGGTCGTCGAGAACTGGTTGAACGAATTGACGCCCTTGACCGTCTCGTCGAACCAGTACCCGCCCAGCAGCCATTCGACAGGGCCGCTCGTGCCCGAAAGCCGCGCCTCGAGGCTGTACTGCTCGGCGGTGTCGGAGTTGATCGCGGCCTTGAAGGGGGGGCCGTTGAACTGGTTGTCCAGCTTCGAGTGGCGATAGGCGGGGATCACGACGAGATCGACCCCGCCCAGATCGACGTTCACTTCGGCGTTGAGGCCCCAGTATTCATCGTCACGGCGCGGATAGGCATAGCCGGTCAGCGGCGCGAAGAGCGGGGCCGCGGTGGCCGTGTTCTCGATGAAGTCCAGAGCCTCCGGCGCGAATAGGCCGGTGTAGGGCGCGCGCACGTTGTCCGGGGCCTGTACGTGAAGCCAGTTGCGGACCGTCGCCCCCGGATTGAAGGGGGTGAAGGTGTAGACGCCTTCCACATTGAGGCCGGGCCCTGTGCCCTTCTGGGTCGAGTAGTCGGCCGAGACGCGCAGGTTGATCGCGGGGCTGAGCTCGGCATAGATCTGCCCGCGCAGGGCCAGATCCTTGGCCGCGCCGGTGCCGTCCGAGAAGTAGCCGTCACGCTCGTTCACCGTCCCGGCAAGGCGCAGGGCGACATCGTTGCCGAGCGGCGCGTTGACCATGCCCGTCAGCTCATAGGCATCGTAGTTGCCGTATTGCGCGCTGACCGAGCCTTCCGAGACGCCCAGCTGCGGTGCGTTCGGGATCACGTTGATCGCGCCGCCCGTGGCGTTGCGTCCATAGAGCGTGCCCTGGGGGCCCTTCAGCACTTCCACGCGATTGACGTCGAGGAAGGAGGCGACGGTCGAGGAGGGGCGCCCGATGTAGACGCCGTCAATGTTGAAGGCGACGGCCGGGCTGGTGTAGCCGTTGTTTGCGAAGTTGCCGACGCCGCGAATGAAGTAGCCGGTGTTCGCGCCGCCGCCCGCCGCGACATAGAGCGCGGGCGCCACGGTATTGAGCTGGGTCGCGTCGGCGACGCCGCTCTGGACCAGCTGGTCACCGCTGGCCGCGTTGATCGCGATGGCCGCGTCCTGCAGGGTTTCGGCGCGGCGCTGTGCGGTGACGATGATGGCGTTGAGCCCGAAGGTCTCGCCTGTTTCGGTGGTCTGTGTCTCGGAGGTCTGTGTCTGGGTGGTCTGGCCCAGGGCGGGCTGCGCCAACAGGGCAAGCGTCATCGCCGTGCCGGCGACCAGAGGCATACGCATCGGTTTCTCTCTCCCTAACGGCAGCTGTTTTACGCTGCACTTGCCATACGTTCTTTCACCGCTCAGACTATCGGTCCAATTTTTTGTTTTTCTCGATAACTACAAATGGAATGAATGCATCATGCGGATGGATCATTTCGACCTTAACTTGTTGGTTGCATTCGAAGCTTTGCTTCAGGAGCGCAGCGTGACGCGCGCGGCGAAGCGGCTGAACGTGACGCAATCGGCGATGAGCGCCTCGCTCAAGCGCCTGCGCGAGAGCTTTCACGACGACCTTCTGGTGCTCCACGGCAAGAAGATGATTCCCACCCAGCACGCGCTGGCGATCGCGCCCGAGGTCAGCGATGCGCTGATACGCCTCAAGGGGCTGATCGCGATGAGCACGCGGTTCGATCCGGCGGTGTCCCGGCGCCTGTTCTTCGTGAATGCCTCGGACTACATCACTACGGTGCTGCTGGTGCCCCTGGTCGAGGTCCTCCAGCGCGAGGCGCCGGGCATCCGTCTCAACCTTTCGCTCCCTGACATGGACAGCGCGGACAAGCTGGAGGCGGGCGAGGTGGACCTGATCCTCACGCCCGAGGAATTCATGGACTGCGACCATCCGCGCGAACTCCTCTTCGAGGAGCGTTTCGTTGCCGTGGGCGCGCGTGACAACCCCCTGCTGGATTGCGAACTGACGCGCGAGGGCTTCCTCGCAGCAGGGCACGTGGCGGTGCGCATCGGCAATCAGGATACCTTTGTCGAAGGCGTGCTGAACACGCTCGTTCCCGAGCGCCGGATCGAGGTCTGCGCGCAGTCGTTCATCCAGGTGCCCTGGTTATTGCGCGGCACCAACCGCCTGTCTGTCATGCATGAGCGGCTGGCACAGACCGCGGCACCCGTGCACGAGCTCGCCATCGCCGAGCTTCCCTTCCATGTCCCCAACATGCGCGAGATGATGCAGTACCATGTCGCGCGCACGCACGATGCCGGGCTGACCTGGCTGCGCGAACGCATCATCCGTTTTGCCCGCCAGCTCGCACCCTAGCCCCGGTCTGAGCGTGCTGGCAGATTGATCTGGGCGCCCGTCAGGCGGGCCTGCGCGCCGGGTGTCAGAGCTCGCCCAGCCAGCCCAGTGTGGCCGGGGCGCCGGCATCGCAGACCCAGCCCAGTACGGCGGGCGTGTCGTAGGGGTGGATCTCGCCAAGGCGCGTGACGGCGGCCTCGAGCAGGTCGGCGCGGGTCTTGAGGAGCAGGCCGACTTCGCGCGCGGTGTCGATCCGGCCCTCCCATTCGAACACGCTGGTGACCCCCGGGATCACGTTGCCGCAACCGGCGAGCTTCTCTTCGACGAGGGTGCGCGCGGCCGCGAGCGCGGCGGCTTCATCGGGGCAGGGGCACCAGACAAGCGCGCCGGAAAGGGGGGCGCCGGAAAGGGGCCCGGCCGCCATCTCAGGCCGCGCTCAGCAGGTTGACCGGGTCGCGGCGACCCAGGGCATGGGCGCCCCAGACCACGCTCATTACCAGCAGCGCGGCGCAGACCTGGTGGGCGACCGCCAGCCATAGGTTCACGCCCGACCAGATTGTCGCAATGCCAAGCAGTATCTGCAGACCGAAGGCCATGTGGATCGCCACCGAGGCCGGGCGCTGGCGGATCGCGCGCAGACGCCGTCCCATGACGACGAGGATCGCCACGACGACCCAGGCCCACCAGCGGTGAAGAAAGTGGACGAGGAAGGGATCGTTGAAAAGCGCATGGAAGAGCCCGCCCGACGCATCGACGCCTTCGGGAAAGAGATGGCCCTGCATCAGCGGCCAGGCGTCGAGGTGGAACCAGCCTGCGCCCGCCACATACCCCGCGCGCATGCCCGCGACGAGCGCGCCGTAGAAGAGCTGGATCGCCAGCGCGGCGAGCGCCACGAAGGTAAAGCGTCCGAGCGAGGAGCGCGGGGTGCCCTGTTCGAGCTGTTTGAGGTCGAGCGCGGTCCAGACAAGCCCGCCCAATGTCAGGAGCGCGGTCAGGAGGTGCGCGGCCAGGCGGAAGTGGCTCACCCGGTCGAGCGCGTCGGGGGAAAGCCCGGAGGAGACCATCCACCAGCCCACCGCGCCCTGCAGGCCGCCCAGCGCAAGGAGGGCGAGCAGGCGCGGCTTGTAGCCAAGCGGGATCGTGCGGCGCACCCAGAACCAGATCAGCGGCAGCGCGAAGACCAGCCCGATGATGCGCGCGATCAGCCGGTGCGCCCATTCCCAGAAGTAGATGAACTTGTAGTCGGCCAGCGTCATGCCCGCAGGACCATTGACGTCGAGGTACTGCGGGATCTGGCGGTACTCGGCGAACTCGGCCTGCCACTGCGCGTCGGTCAGCGGGGGCAGGGCGCCGGTCACCGGCTTCCACTGCGTGATCGAGAGGCCGGATTCGGTGAGGCGGGTGATCCCGCCGATGGCCACGATGAGCACGACCAGCACGGCGACGGTGAACAGCCAGCGCACCATCGCGCCGATGTCGTCGTGGGTTCCGATGAGAGGGCGACCGTCCATGTTCTTCATGGGGACTCTTCCTGAGCCCTTGCCGCAGGTTACGCAAGAGCCCGCAGGCTCCGGGCGTGGTAAGCGCTCGGTTCGTGGCAAATTTCGGCCCTGCTCTTGATTAATGTTACAACGTTACATATTTGCCGAGCGATGCGCAGCAACCCTTCCCCGATTCGTGGACGGCTCGACCGGGCCGGAATCCTGCTCAGCGGGCTTTGCGCGGTGCACTGCGTGGCAGGCATCGTGCTGGTCGGCGTGCTGGGGCTGGGCGGGGAATTGCTGCTCTCGCCCGCGATTCATGAGGTCGGGCTGGCTCTTGCCGTCGTGTTCGGCGCGGTCTCGCTCGGATTTGGCGTTCTGCGCCATGGCCGGATGACCCCACTGGTGACCGGCGGGGCGGGCATTGTGCTGATGGCGCTTGCGCTCTTCGTGGGCCATGGCCTGCCCGAAGCGCTGCTGACCATCTGCGGCGTGGCCCTTGTTGCGGGCGCGCATCTCTCCAATCTGCGCGGCCACGCGGCCCACTGATCCCTGCGTGTGGGACGTGCAGGCGATGTCCCTGCCGCTCCTGACGAAAAGCGCTGGTCAGGCCCCGGCTCGGCGGCGGGAAACCTTGCGCTCGGCGCAGGGCGCGCTATCTGCACCCACATGGCCCAGAACGACACGCCGAACGCCCTTATCTCGCTCACCGTCAACGGCGAGCCGCACCGGATCGCGGCTGGCTCGACGATTGCCGACCTTGTCGCGCAGATCGGTCTCGATCCCGCCAAGGTCGCGGTCGAGCACAACGCCGAGATCGCGCCGCGCTCGACGCTGGCCGACGTGACCCTGTGCGAGGGCGACATCCTCGAGATCGTCCATTTCGTGGGCGGCGGCTGACGCCTCTCAAGCCCCGTTCCCCGTTCCTGTTTCTCCCGAGATTTTCGCGCGCCTCGACGCCCCTGAAAGGATGCGACCCGTGACCGATACCGCCACCACCCCTGCCGCTGCCACCGCCACCAACGAGGCCGACACCTGGACCGTTGCCGGGCGAACCTTCACTTCGCGCCTGATCGTGGGCACGGGCAAGTACAAGGACTTCGAGCAGAACGCGGCTGCAGTCGAGGCGTCGGGCGCCGAGATCGTCACGGTCGCGGTGCGCCGCGTCAACGTGTCGGACCCCAAGGCGCCGATGCTGACCGACTACATCGACCCGAAGAAGATCACCTACCTCCCCAACACGGCAGGCTGCTTCACGGCTGAGGATGCGATCCGCACGCTGCGCCTGGCGCGCGAGGCGGGCGGCTGGGACCTCGTCAAGCTGGAGGTGCTGGGCGAGGCGCGCACGCTCTATCCCGACATGCGCGAGACGCTGAAGGCCACCGAGATCCTCGCCAAGGAAGGCTTCGCGCCGATGGTCTACTGCGTCGACGATCCGATCGCGGCCAAGCAGCTTGAAGAGGCCGGTGCCGTCGCGGTCATGCCGCTGGGCGCGCCGATCGGTTCGGGGCTGGGTATCCAGAACCAGGTCACCGTGCGCCTCATCGTCGAGGGCGCCAAGGTGCCGGTGCTGGTCGATGCGGGCGTGGGCACGGCATCAGAAGCGGCGGTCGCGATGGAGCTGGGCTGCGACGGCGTGCTCATGAACACCGCCATTGCCGAGGCGAAGAATCCGGTAAGGATGGCGAAGGCAATGCGCCTCGCGGTGGAGGCCGGACGCCATGCATATCTTAGCGGACGCATGCAGAAGCGCCGCTATGCAGACCCCTCAAGCCCGCTTTCCGGCATGATCTGATGGTTAACGATTTTATTGCCTAATACTTTCGGTCAGTGAGGTGTTCAAACGATTGCATGTTTAACGCGTGGGTAAGCGCGCGGAGCTTAAAGTGTGTCCATCACGGGAAAGGCGAAAGCTGAACAACGACACATAACAAGCAACGGACACAGCACATGGAATACGCAGGCACGGCAAGTCTCACGATCAGCGAGCTTCGGGAATTCGCAAGCTTCACCCCTTCGGAACAGCGCTATATCCGGCGCAGTCTCGATGTTGGCCTGGGGCGCCAGGACGCTTTCAAGCTCTGGGGCCGCGACGCCGGGGAAATGGCCTCGATCCGGGGCCAGTACGAGAGTTACCGTGACCTGCAGGCCCTGCGTGGCCAGCGCCCGGACGAATACGGCTTTGCCGATCTCGATCCGTTCATGGGCAAGCTGGTGCGCATGGCCGCCTACGACCTGGCGCAAGGCGGGCTGGCCAGCTTCTCCGCCTTCCGCTTCCTCTACGAACGCCTGCTGGGCGCCTGGGCCCGGCCCTGGCTCCCCGGAGCCTTCTGCGGCGCGGCGGCGCTCCCGCAGATCCGCCCCGACTGGCGCAAGACCCTGCTGCACTCGATCAGCGAAGCCGCCGCGACGGCGCCGGGCTGGTCCGCGCGCGAACCCGGCTTCTACCCCGAGTGGATCGAGCTCGAAGCCGCCTGAGACACCTTTCCTTGACCGCAGGGCCTTCGGGTCGCACCGCTTTCCCTGCACCGGGCCCCTTTACCACGTAGCGTGAGGCCCAAACCGCAACCTGCGACCGGAAAATCCGGCGCAGGTTGTCGCCGTTCGGACAAATCGAAGGCGGACCTGCACCCGAAGAGCGTTATGGCATCTTGTACTCCTGAAAGATCCGGTATCTGACGCAACCGGACTGGAACAAGAGGTGTAACGCGTGACCAACAAGCCGCAGATGGCCAAACCCCAGACCGCCGGTCGCCGGGACATGCCCGGCCTGGACGAAGGCGATGACCAGACCTTCGCGATGATCACCGCGCTGGCCAGCGAACTGGCCATGGCGCGCGAGCGCATCGACACGCTCGAGCGCCTGCTGGCCAAGGCCGGCACGCTCGACGAAGGCGCGGTCGAGGCCTATGTTCCCGATGAGGACGCCGCCAAGGCGCGCGGCGCGCTGCGCCAGCGCCTGATCGGCAAGGTATTCCGCCCGATCCGCGAGGCGGCCATGCGCCGCGCGGCCAAGACGACTTCGAACCAGGGAGCCTGAACCATGTCGCATCCGATGCTTGCCAGCGCCAACCACGACGAGACCACCGAACAGCTCTTCGTGCGCGACCTGCAGTACTGGCTCTACACCGAGGTCGAGCCGCACGAGCGCCAGATCGCCGAGGAACTCGATCCGGGCCTCAGCCACAACGCGCGCGCCGAAGAGGTCTTCGACAAGCTGCACAAGGAGCCGGCGTTCCTGGGCTGGTCGAACATGCGCCGCACCACGCAGGAACTCCTTTGGGATTCGGTGTGGAACTGTGTCGATCGGCAGGCCGGTGAACTGGACGCCAAGGCCTCCGAGGCGGCCGAGATCGGCTCGCTGACGCTGGCTGAGGACTTCGAGGTCCCCGACTATCTGGAAGACGCCCACGTCCACCTCATGCCCGGTGGCTACGGTTCGGACACCGACGGCGTGCGCCAGGGCGCGCTGATGGACCGCGGCGGTGCAGTCTACATGCTGGGCCGCAACGGCGGTTTCCTCAACGATGGTCGCGGCAAGGCCGTCGCGGCGCACCTCGCCTCGTGCTACCCCGATTTCCAGCCCGAGAAGCTGGTCGAACTGGGCTGCGGCGTGGGTTCGAGCGTGATTCCCGTCGCCGAAGCCTACCCCAAGGCCGAGGCCTACGCGGTCGACGTCGGCGCCTCGGTGCTGCGCTACGCGCACGCCCGTGCCGCGCATCTGGGCGCGGCGATCCACTTCGTGCAGGACGATGCCGAGAAGACCCGCTTTGCAGATGAGAGCTTCGATCTCGTCTTCACCGCGGCGGTCATGCACGAGACCTCGCCCGAGGCGATCCAGAACATCCTCAAGGAAAGCCACCGCCTGCTGCGCAAGGGCGGCATCGCGGTCCACCTTGAAGTGCCCGTCAAGTACGAGACGCTCGATCTGTGGAGCCAGGTGATCGCGGGCATGGAGCGCGATTACAACAACGAGCCCGCCTGGCAGGAAGCCACCTCGGCCGACTACGGCGCGCTGATGACGGCGGCCGGGTTCGAGGACGTGAAGGTCGGCTTCCAGGACGCGGTCCTGGGCCCGGACATGTCGGCGAGCAAGTTCGGCGAGGAATCGAAGGGCGTCTTCCTGTCCTGGTTCGTGACTTCGGGCCGCAAGTAAGACGGGGCCTCATCAGGCCCTCAAACGAAAAGGGGCGCTCTTCCAAACCGGGAGAGCGCCCCTTTTTCGTGGCGGGTCTCCGCCCCGCGCTACTTCACCTTGCCCAGCACCCGGCTCAGATCATTGCGCCATTTCGAGCCTTCCACGATCTGGAGCAGGGAGATGTCGACCGGCTCGCGCAAGGCGCTGTCGGGGCCGGTGGCAATGGCATAGTCCTGCCGCCCGAACGTGCCGGGAAGGACGCGCAGGGTATTCGTGGTGTCCTTGCGCACGCGGTAGCGCAGCAGCGGCTCGTCGTAGACGAAAGCCTCGATCCGGCCCTCGCGCAGGGCCGCAAGGCCGCTCTCGATATCGGTATAGCCGGTAAAGGCGATACCCTCGCTGGAGAGCCATTCGTCGCTTGCCGACGCGCGGATCGAGCCGACCGAGGCCACGGCAAGGTCCTCCGGCCCGCCGATGGCGCCGGTCAGCCGCCCGCTCGTCAGCGAGGAGGCAATCATGCCGGTGAAGGTGGAAATGATCAGGATCGCGGCGAACATCCAGACCAGCGCGATGGCCTTGCCCGCCGCCGTCCTGGGCGCCTTGTCGCCATAGCCCACAGTGGTCATCGTCACTGCGGAGAACCAGAAACCGGCAAACAGGCCGCGCGGGCCTGGCGCAAATTCCTCGGAGTTGTGGCGCCGCTCGACCAGCCAGAAAAGGAGGCCCACCACGAGCAGCAGCGCGCACAGCGCCAGGATCGCCTGAAGGAACTGGAGCGTGAAGAAGTTGCGCAGGAGCGAGAGCCAGGCCGGCGGCGCCTTGGGCACGGCAATGCCGAAGCCGGTGGCGTAGAAGGGGTGGGTGAAATCGACCTGCTCTTCGCGCGCGGCCGTCACCGTGAGCGCGCCCACGCTGGCGTCATAGCGCCCGTCGGCCACCCCATCGACCATGCCGGCCAAGTCGCTCTCCACGAACGTGTACTCGTAACCCCGCTGCTTGGCGATTTCGCGCCACATGTCGATGGCAAGGCCTGACCAGGCGCCATCGTCGCCCTTCATCACGAAAGGCGGGGCTACGCGCGTCGCGACGGTCAGGCTCTGCCCGGTCTCCTGCGCCCGGGCAGGCAGGGCCGAGAGGCAGGAGGCGAGTGCTAGGAAGACCGCGAGAAGGGAAAGCAGGGCAGGCGGTGTCTTCACTGGCAGGCAGGGCATGGGCGCTCCGTGATGGGCCGTCTTGGCCGGGAGCGCCCATCCTGTCAGCTGCGGTAGAGCGCGTCCAGACGCGCGCCGTAGCGTTCCTTGAGCTTGTGGCGGCGGATCTTGAGGCTGGGGGTCAGTTCCTCGTTCTCGATCGCGAAGGGCTCGTCGGCAAAGGCGAACTGGCGCACCTTCTCGATCACCGACATCTCGCGGTTGACCCGGTCGATGGCCTCGCGGATGGCCGCGCGGAAGGCGGGCAGGGTCTGGAGCGTGGCCAGATCGCCCTCCTCGCCGTTCTCCTGCGCCCATTCGCGTGCCCAGTCCGCATCGGGCACGATCAGGCCCACGACGTAGGGACGCCGGTCGCCCGCCACCATGGCCTGCGCGATCTCGCTTTGGAGCGTGAGCATCGATTCGATCCGCTGGGGCGAGACGTTGTCACCCTTGTCGTTGACGATCATGTCCTTCTTGCGGTCGGTGATGCAGATGCGGCCCTTCTCGTCGATGTGGCCGATGTCGCCGGTGTGGAGCCAGCCGTTCTGGAGCGCGGCCTCGCTCGCGGCCGCGTTCTGCCAGTAGCCGTGCATGACCAGCTCGCCGCGCACGAGGATTTCGCCATCCTCGGCAATCTGCACTTCGGCGCCGCGCATCGGCGGGCCGACGGTGTCCATCTTGATCCCCGCGCGCGGGCGGTTGACCGAGATGACGGGGCCGCTTTCGGTCTGGCCGTAGCCTTGCAGGAGCGTGAGGCCCATGGCCTCGAAGAAGATGCCGATCTCGGGGTTGAGCGGCGCGCCACCGGATACCAGCGCCTTCATCCGTCCGCCGAACTTGGCGCGGATCTTCGGGCGCAGCGTGCGTTCGAGCAGCGCGTCGAGCGGGTAGTCGGTCAGGCGCCGGCTGCCCGCCGCCTTGCGCATGGCGACCGCAATGGCCTGGTCCATCATCCACTTGGCCGCGCCGCCCTGCTTCTCGATCTGCTTCATGATCTTGGTGCGCAGAACCTCGAAGAGGCGCGGCACGACGACCATGATCGTGGGGCCGACCTCCTCGATGTTGGCGGCGAGCTTTTCCAGCCCTTCGGCGTAATAGATCTGTCCGCCGAGGCCGATCGGGAAGATCTCGCCCGCGGTGTGCTCGTAGGCGTGGCTGAGCGGCAGGAAGGAAAGGAAGACCTCGGGACGGTCGAGGTGGAAGTCGTCGAGGATGACCTGCGTGGTGCCCGCGATGTTGGTGAGCAGCATGCCGTGGTGCTGGCGCACCCCGCGCGGCGCGCCGCCCGTTCCGCTGGTGTAGATGATGCAGGCGAGGCTGTCGCGCCCGATGGAGACGAGACGCGCCTCCACTGCCGCGCGCGCGGCCTGTGCATCGCCCTCCAGCATGTCGTCCCACAAGGAGGTCGCGAAGTTGCCGCCCTGCAGGCTGGGGAGCGGTTCCATCCCCACGACATGGCGGCACAGGTCGGTCTGGACGATGGCGGGAAGCAGGGGCTTTGCCAGCTTCGCGCTCGACACGATGGCCGCGCAGGCACCCGAATTTTCAAGGATATGGGTGTGATCGCGGGTGGTGTTGGTGGTGTAGGTGGGCACCGTCACGCAGCCGGCCGCCATGATCGCCAGATCGGCGAGGCACCACTCGGGGCGGTTTTCCGAGACGATCAGGACCCGGTCACCATCGCGCAGGCCCCGCGCCCGCAGCCCTTCGGCGAGCAGGCAGACCCGCCGTGCAGCCTCGGCCCAGCTGATCGAGGTCCATTCGCCCTCGCGCTTGGCCCAGAGCATGGGAGCCTCGCCCAGCGCGTCGGCGCGGGCCAGGAACAGCGATACGACGTTGGCGCACCTGTCGAATTCGACAAGATCCATGGGCTCGGAAATCCTCTCTGCCTTGTACAGGGCTTGTACCGGGCCCGCGCGTGCGAACGACGCCGGGCGTGCTTCTCGGATCGAACGCTTAGGCCGCGCAATCGGTTGCGGCAAGCGGGCAGGGGGATTGTCAGAAAGGTCGCAAGGCGGACACGGGCTGTCGTTTGAAGGGCGTAGAAGAACGATTTCCGAGGGCCATCGCCCTCGGGCTCCCCAAACTGTCGGCCTCACCTTACGCGCGCGGCCTTTGCAGTGGGAGGTGAGGTCGCCCATTTTGGGGTCAAGGGGCGATGGCCCCTTGAATCATCTTCCTCTTCTTATTCGTGCGCGCCGTTGAGGCTGTTCTTGCGGCGCTTGATGATCGTGACGTTGCCCAGCGTATCCATGCCCACGCCTTCGCTGCGCGGATCGGCCGCGCCCAGCCACTGGCCGTTGACCTTCTCGACCGCGTTGGCCTTGAGACCGAGGGGGGCGATCTTGACGTTCTCGCCCAGCGCCTGGAGCGCGGGGAGCATGGCTTCAAGCTCGGTGCCCTGTTCGAGCGTCGCGGTCTTTGAGCCCGGCGCGTAGACGAGGCCCATTGCGATGGCGTCCTGCGCGGACATGTCCCAGTCGATCACGCCGATGATGGCCTTGGCGATCTGGCAGATGATGGTGGAGCCGCCCGCCGCGCCGATGGCCAGGCGCACCGAGCCGTCGGGGGCATAGACGATGGTGGGTGACATCGAGCTGCGCGGCCGCTTGCCACCTTCCACCCGGTTGGCGACGAGATAGCCGTCCTTGCTCGGCACCGGGTCGAAATCGGGCAGCTCGTTGTTGAGGAGGAAGCCCGAGGCGGCGATGCCCGATCCGAAGTAGCCGTTGATGGTGGTGGTGACCTGCGCGACGTTGCCCTGCTTGTCGACGACGGCAAGGTCGCTCGTGCCCGGATCGTCGCGGAAGGGGACGCGCTGGCGCGCGGGCGCACCTTCGGGCGTGCCGGGCTCGATCACCTGCATCGTGCGCGCCGGATCGATCCGGGCCGAACGGCGGGCGAGGTAGGCGGGGTCGAGCAGGCCCTTGACCGGGACACCCACGAAGTCGGGGTCGGCCATGTAGAGGTTGCGGTCGGCGTAGGCGAGGCGCTCGGATTCGGCGAGGAGGTGCCAGGAGACCGGGTTGTCCTTGCCCAGCGCCTTCATGTCGAAGCGTTCGAGCTGCTTCAAAATCATCAGCACGGTGAGGCCCCCCGAAGAGGGCGGGCCCATCGAGCAGACCTTGTAGCCGCGGTAGTCGTCGCAGACCGAGGGGCGTTCCTTCGCCTCGTAGCCGGCGAGGTCGGCGGTGGTGATCGGCGAGGAGACGGGCTCGGCGCTGTTGAGCGCGTGGACGATGCTCTGCGCGATATCGCCTTTGTAGAAGGGCTCGGGCCCTTCGGCGGCAAGGCGTTCGAGCGTCGCGGCCAGCACCGGGGTCTTGAGCGTCGAGCCGATGGCGACGGCCTCACCGCCCGGGAAATAGGTGTCCTTGGCCCAGCCGGTGACGTGGTGGCTGTAGAGATTGAGGCCGTTGTGAAGGCGGTCGGTGACGACGAACCCGTCGCGGGCGAGCGCGATGGCGGGCGCGAAGAGATCGGCCCAGGGCAGCGTGCCCCACTGCGCGTGGGCCTTGGCCATGGCGGCGAGCGCACCCGGCACGCCCGAGCTGAGCGCACCCTGGTAGATCTCGCGGCCCGGGCGGCGTTCGCCGTTGGCATCGAGGAACCAGCTTTCGTCGGCGGCACCCGGCGCGGTCTCACGCCCGTCGATGGTGGCGATCGAACCGTCGGCCGCGCCGTGGCGGACCCAGAACAGGCCGCCGCCGATCCCGGAATTCTGCGGCTCGACCACGTTGAGAGCAAGCATCGTCGCGATGGCGGCATCGGTCGCGCTGCCACCACGGTTGAGGATTTCGACGCCGGCCGCCGCCGCGCGCGGGTCGGCCGCGCTGACCACGCCGATCCCGGTACCGTCGCGGTTCTGCGCGGCAGGGGGCGGCGCCTGCATCTCGGCAGGCGCGGTAGCGGTGCAGCCTGCGGTGCCCACAAGAAGGGCAAGCGAGGCGGAAAGGGCGAAGGGCGTGCGCAGGACGGCGAGCGAATTTCGAAGCATTGCGCGCGAGGCTATTCGCTTCCGACCGCCTCGGCAATGGTGGTGAAGCCATCGCGCTTCATCAGCGTTTCCAGCCCCTTGCAGATGTGCTTGGCGATATAGGGCCCTTCGTAGACCATCGCGCTGTAGAGCTGGACGAGGCTGGCGCCCGCGCGGATGCGGGCCCAGGCGTCCTCGGCGGTGGCGATGCCGCCCACGCCGATCAGGGGGAGCGCGCCGCCGGTCGCCCTGCGGAAATCCCGCAGGCGCTGCTGGGCCAGATCCTTGAGCGGCGCACCCGACAAGCCGCCACCCTCGCCCGCGTGCGCAGAGGCGAGCGGCGGGCGCGAGATGGTGGTGTTCGAGACGATCAGCGCGCCCAACTTGCGCTCGATGGCGATGCGCGCGATCGCGTCGATGTCGGCGGGTTCGAGATCGGGGGCGACCTTGAGGAAGACGGGCGGGGCCTTCACCGGGCAGACTTCGTCGCGCGCGGCGATGACGCCGTCGAGCAGGCCGGTGAGCGCCGATTCGTCCTGCAGCGCGCGCAGGCCCGGGGTGTTCGGGCTGGAGATGTTGACCGCAAGGTAGGTGGCATAAGGCGCCATCATGCGCGCCATCGTCGCGTAGTCGGCGACGCGGTCAGTTGAATCCTTGTTCGCGCCGATGTTGATACCCACCACGCCCGGGCGCGCGGCGCGTGCCGAGAGGCGCTTGCGGGCCGCCTGGCCACCGCCGTTGTTGAAGCCCATGCGGTTGATGACCGCGCGGTCCTCTTCGAGGCGGAACAGGCGCGGCTTGGGGTTGCCCGGCTGGGGCAGGGGGGTGATCGAGCCGACCTCGGCAAACCCGAAGCCGAGCTTTAGCAGCGCGTCGGGGACCTCGCCGTCCTTGTCGAACCCGGCGGCCATGCCGACCGGATTGGGAAAGGCAATGCCGGCCACTTCGCTCGTCAGCGCCGGACTGGGCGCAGGGGCGGGCAGGAAGCGGGCCATCGCGAGCGTGCGCAGCGCGATGCCATGTGCCGATTCGGCGTCGAATCGAAAAAGGGCGGGGCGAAGGGCTTTGTAGGTCACAGCCGCGCTCATAGCCGCGTTGCGCGAAGGCCACAAATCTTTCGTCTAACAACAATTGTCAGCAAAAAAGCGCTCTTAGCTCACGCCCCCCAGCAACCCCATGTCGCAAATCTACAATTCCTGAACGGCGCCTCAGCCTACATGGGTTGCGCGACCCGAAGGGCTCGTAGCGGGATGCGCACGAGTTCTTTATACCTTGAGGCGGCTTTCTGCATCGGCGGAAAGCCGCCCTTTTTTATGACCTTGTGTGCGCATTTTGCATCCAGACGGCGCGCGCGAAGGTCTGCGCCCCATTGAAAACCGCGGCGTCCTGCGCTAGTTGAATTGGAGAGATTTAATCCAGTTTAACCCTCGGGTGCGAGAAGTCCTTTAGCGATGCGCTTGTCCAGCATGGCCGACTACGCTGTTGTCATCATGTCCGCCGCCGCGCGGCATTGCGGCGGCGTGCGCATCAGCGCAGGGCAGCTGGCCGAGGAAACCGGCCTTCCCGGACCCACGGTGCAGAAACTGGTGAGCAAGCTCAGCGCGGCGGGGCTCATGCGCTCCTCGCGCGGGGCCGGTGGCGGTCTCAAGCTGGCGCGCCCGCCCGCCGCAATAACGATAGCCGACATTGTCGAAGCGGTGGAGGGGCCGATCGCGCTCACCGCCTGCATCGAAGAGGGCAAGCATGACTGCACGCTGGAGGGGCAATGCACGGTTCGCCCCCACTGGCCGCAGGTCAATGCGGCCCTGCGCGGGGCATTGGCACAGGTGCCCCTCACCCAGTTCGTCGAGGAAGCATAAATGACACAAGGTTCCGCCCCTCTCACGCCGGAGGCTCCCGAGCGCGATCAGGCCGCCCGCGAGGCCGCCGCGCGCGTCGCCGACTACGAGCACGGCTGGTCCTCGGATATCGAGCAGGAATACGGCCCCAAGGGCCTGTCCGAAGAGACCGTGCGGTACATCTCGGCCAAGAAGGACGAGCCCGAGTGGATGCTCGAGTGGCGCCTCAAGGCCTACCGCCGCTGGCTTGAAATGACCCCGCCCGACTGGGCCAAGCTCGACGTGCCGCCGATCGACTACCAGGAGGCCTATTACTGGGCCGCGCCCAAGGCCAAGGACGGCCCCAAGTCGCTCGACGAGGTCGACCCCGAAATCCTGCGCGTCTACGAGAAGCTGGGCATTCCGCTCGAAGAGCAGAAGGTGCTCGCCGGCGTCGAGGGCGCGCGCAAGGTCGCGGTCGATGCGGTTTTCGATTCGGTTTCGGTCGCCACCACCTTCCGCAAGGAGCTGGAAAGCGCGGGCGTGATCTTCCGCTCGATCTCCGAGGCGATCCGCGAGTACCCCGAGCTCGTCAAGAAGTGGCTCGGCAAGGTCGTGCCCCAGCATGACAACTACTTTGCCGCGCTCAACTGCGCGGTCTTCTCGGACGGCACCTTCGTCTACGTGCCCGAAGGGGTGCGCTGCCCCATGGAGCTGTCCACCTATTTCCGCATCAACGCGGAAAACACCGGCCAGTTCGAGCGCACGCTGATCGTTGCCGACAAGGGCGCCTACGTCTCGTACCTCGAAGGCTGCACCGCGCCCCAGCGCGACGAGAACCAGCTGCACGCAGCCGTTGTCGAACTGGTCGCGCTGGAGGATGCCGAGATCAAGTACTCCACGGTGCAGAACTGGTATCCCGGCAACGCCGAGGGCAAGGGCGGCATCTACAACTTCGTGACCAAGCGCGCGCTGTGCCAGGGTGACCGTTCGAAGGTGTCCTGGACCCAGGTCGAGACCGGCTCCGCGGTGACCTGGAAGTACCCCTCGTGCGTGCTCAACGGGAAGGACTCGGTTGGCGAGTTCTATTCGGTCGCGGTCACCAACAACTACCAGCAGGCCGACACCGGCACCAAGATGATCCACAACGGCGCAGGCTCGCGCTCGACGATCATCTCCAAGGGCATTTCGGCGGGCCGCTCGAACAACACCTATCGCGGCCTCGTGCGCGTGGGCGCTTCGGCGGAGAACGTGCGCAACTTCACCCAGTGCGATTCGCTGCTGCTGGGCAAGGACTGCGGCGCGCACACCGTCCCCTACATCGAGGTGAAGAACCCCACCGCGCAGATCGAGCACGAGGCGACCACCTCCAAGATCAGCGACGACCAGCTCTTCTACGCGCAGCAGCGCGGGCTCGATACCGAGGAGGCGGTCGGCCTCATCGTCAATGGCTTTGCGAAGGAAGTTCTCCAGCAACTGCCGATGGAATTTGCGGTCGAGGCGCAGAAGCTGCTCGGCATTTCGCTCGAAGGGAGTGTCGGATAATGACCGTGGAACGCAAGACGCTGGGCGTGAGCCAGGGTGGCACGAGTGGCGGCGGCGACGTTCGCGCGACGTTCGCGCTGACGGGCGCCCGCTATGAAAAGCTCAAGGAACGCGCGCGCGAACAGCGCCACCACCCGAGCGAGGCGCAGGCCGCGCTCTGGGCCGAACTGTCGGCCTCGAAGCTGGGCGGGGTCAAGTTCATCCGCCAGGCCATCGTCGGCTCGGCGATCGTCGATTTTGCCTGCCCCTCGCGCTGGATCGCGGTGCTGCTGAGCCCGGAAGGTGCCAACGTCGAGGTTGCCACGCTCCAGGACGCCAAGCTGCGCCAGGTCGGCGTGCGCGTGCTGCGCTTTGCCGAGAGCGAGGTGCTCTCGGACATCGACAGCGTGGTCCAGGCGATCAGCGTCGAGGTCAACCGCCCCTTCGACAAGCGCGCTGCGCGCCGCGGCGGGGCGGGCGTGCAGATGGAGGACACCGAGGCATGAGGCGGCGCGCAAGCGCCTTTCTCCTGTCCTGTCGAGCCAGCCCGGCTCTCTCGGGCGAACCCTTTTTCCCGCGCCTTGGGAGCGTGCAGGGCCAGCCCCTCGCCCCTCGTGCGCCACACGAATCCAAGCGGAACTGAACAACGCCATGCTCAAGATTGAAAACCTCCAGGCCAAGGTGGCCGACAAGCCGATCCTCAAGGGGCTCAGCCTCGAGATCAACCCGGGCGAGATCCACGCCATCATGGGCCCCAACGGCGCGGGCAAGTCGACGCTGGGTTACACGCTGGGCGGCCGTCCCGGTTATGAAGTGACCGGCGGTTCGGCGACCTTCAACGGCGAAGACCTGCTCGAGATGGAACCGCACGAGCGTGCGGCCGCCGGGCTCTTCCTCGGCTTCCAGTACCCGGTCGAGATCCCCGGCGTCTCCTTCGTCCAGTTCCTGCGCGAGGCGGCCAACGCCCAGCGCAAGGGGCGCGGCGAGGAACCCTATACCGGCGGCGAGTTCCTCAAGCTTGCCAAGGAGAAGGCGGGCCTTCTCAAGATGGACATGGACATGCTCAAGCGCCCCGTGAACGTGGGCTTCTCGGGCGGTGAGAAGAAGCGCGCCGAGATGGTGCAGATGGGCGTCCTCGACCCCAGGCTCGCAATCCTCGACGAGACCGATTCCGGCCTCGACATCGACGCGCTGCGCATCTGCGGCGAAGGCATCAACTCGATCATGCGCCAGAAGGACAAGGCTGTCCTTCTCATCACCCACTACCAGCGCCTGCTCGACTACGTGAAGCCGGACTATGTCCACATTCTCTCGGCGGGCCGCATCGTCAAGTCAGGCGGTCCCGAACTGGCCCTGCGCCTCGAGGACGAGGGCTACGAAGCCGTGGTGCACGAGACGGCGGCATGAGCGATACCCTGACTCTTCCGACGCGCCGGGACGAGGACTACCGGTATTCCGATCTCGCGGCGCTGAAAACGCTCTGGCCGATCGCGCCCGAGGAGATCCATGTTGCCGCAGGCAGCGAGGACTCGCTTCAGGTCGTGTTGGACGGTGAGGCGGCCGTCGCGCGCCATCTCGTGATCACGCTGGAAAAGGGCGCGAAGTACGACCTGCGCGTCCTTTCCGCGGGCCCTGTCTATGGCCGTTTCGCGCTCGACGTGCGTCTGGGCGAAGGCGCGGACTTCACCTTTGGCGCGGCGCAGCTGGCGACGGGCTCGGAAAATCTCGAGATCGTGACCAAGGTAGTCCACGCCGAGGAAAACGCGACTTCGGCGCAGATCGTGCGCACCGTTCTGGCTGAAAAGGCTGTGGGCACGTACCTCGGCTGCATCGGCGTGGAACGCGGCGCGGACGGCACCGACGCCGAGCAGTCGGTGCGCGCCATGCTGCTTGACCGCACGGCAACCGCCAACGCCAAGCCCGAGCTCGAAATCTTCGCCGACGACGTGAAGGCCGCGCACGGCTGCGCGGTGGGTGAGCTGGATGCCGAAGGCCTGTTCTACCTCATGTCGCGCGGGCTTCCCCCGGCGGACGCCAAGCGCCTGATGCTCCAGGCCTTCATCGCCGAGGCCTTCTCGGGCGCGCCCGAGAGCGATGAGCTCAACGCAGCCGCGCAGGCCCGGCTGGAGGCCATCCTGGGATGAGCACTGCGACGCTGACCTTGAAGGACCAGTTTCCGGGACTTGCGGGCAACTGGCACTACCTCGACACCGCGGCGACCGCGCAGAAGCCGCAGGCCGTGATCGATGCCACCGTGAACGCGCTGGGCCGCGACTACGCGACCGTGCACCGCGGCGTCTACGCGCGTTCGGCCGAGATGACGCTGGCCTTCGAGGCGGCGCGGCGCACGACTGCGAACTTCATCGGCGCGGCCGAGGATGAGATCGTCTTCACCCGCGGCGCGACCGAGGCGATCAACCTCGTGGCGCAGACCTGGGGCCTGACGAACCTGAAGGCGGGCGACCGCATTCTGCTTTCCGTGCTCGAGCACCACGCGAACATCGTGCCCTGGCAGCTTCTCGCCGAACGCACCGGCGTTGCCATCGATGTCTGCCCGTTGACGGCGGATGGCCGGATCGATCTCGACGCCGCGCAAGCCATGCTGACCCCGGCGCACAAGCTGGTGGCGCTGGCGCATGTCTCGAACGTGCTGGGCTCGGTGCTCGACGTGGCGCGCGCCGCTCGGCTGGCGCACGATGTCGGCGCGAAGCTTCTGGTTGACGGCTGCCAGGCCACCCCGCGCCTTGCGCTCGACATGAAGGCGCTGGACTGCGATTTCTACGCCTTCTCGGCGCACAAGCTCTACGGGCCGACCGGGGTGGGCGTGCTCTGGGCGAAGAAGGACATTCTCGATGCCATGCCGCCCTGGCACGGCGGCGGGGCGATGATCGACCGTGTCACCTTTGAAAAGACCACCTACGCCCCGGCGCCGCAGCGCTTCGAGGCGGGGACGCCGATGATCGTCGAGGCGCTGGGCATGGCCGCGGCTGTCGACTGGCTCGACGAGGTCGGCCTCGACCGGGCCCAGGCCCATGAGCGCGACCTTACCGCCACGCTGCGCCGCGAACTGTCCGCACGCAATGATGTGACTCTGTTCGGGCCCGAGGATGGCCTTGGCATCGTCAGTTTTGCCCTCGACGGGGTTCACCCGCACGATCTGGGCACCATATTGGACGAGGAAGGTGCAGACGGCAGCCGGGTCGCGATCCGCGCCGGGCACCACTGCGCGCAGCCGCTGATGGACCACCTTGGGGTGTCCGCCACGGCCCGGGCCAGCTTCGGCCTCTACAGCGACGAAAGCGATATCGAGGCGCTCCTGAAAGGGATCGAGCGCACCAGGAGAATTTTTGGATGAGCAACGACGAGAAGCCCAACTTCACCGTCGAAAGTGTCGATGAAGCCCCCGCCCCCCGCCGCGCGCGGGTCGACGAGGCCGAGGCTCCGCAGGCCACGGCCGAGACCGAGGGTGAGCGCAAGCGCGACTACCTTGAAGGGTTCCTGGCCGAGAAGCCGCAAGGGACCAATCCGGGTGAGCCGGGCGGCGCGATCTACGACGGCGTGGTCGATGCGCTGAAGGAGATCTTTGACCCCGAGATTCCGGTCAACATCTATGATCTGGGGCTCATCTACGCGGTCGATGTCTCGCCCGAGGCCTCGGTGGCGGTCACCATGACGCTGACGACGCCGCACTGTCCGGTTGCCGAATCGATGCCGGGCGAAGTGGAACTGCGCGTCGCCGCGGTTCCGGGCGTGCGCGATGCCGAAGTGAATCTGGTCTGGGATCCGCCGTGGGACATGGCCAAGATGTCCGACGAGGCGAAGCTCGAACTGGGCATGCTGTGAGCGAAGCGGCGGACCTTGCCGAGCAGGGCCACGTCGATGGCCTCAACGTGCGCCTTGCCAACTATGGTTACGAGGCGGACGGCAAGGCTATCGTCGCGCTGCTCGATGCCTATGCGCGCGATCCGATGGGCGGCGGCGAGGGCCTTGCCCCGGCGGTGCAACAACGGCTCGCCATCGCGCTTGATGCCTTTCCGGGGGCCTTCTCGGTCCTCGCCTTCGCGGGCGCGGAGCCGGTCGGGCTCGCCAACTGCTTTACCGGCTTTTCGACCTTCGCCGCGCGCCCGCTGGTCAATATCCATGACCTCGTGGTACTCTCAGAACATCGCGGGAAGGGTATCGGCCGCGCGCTGATGAATGCGGTCGAGGCCGAGGCCCGCACGCGCGGGGCCTGCAAGGTCACGCTCGAGGTGCTCTCGGGCAATGCGCCCGCCAAGGCGCTCTACACCGCGCAGGGGTTTGCCACCTATGCGCTCGATCCCGATGCGGGAACCGCTCAATTCTGGGAAAAGAAGCTATGACCACCACGACAACCTCCCGCCCGCGTCCGGCCGCCGTCGTGCTGACCCCCAGCGCCGAGGAGCGGGTCGCCAAGCTCATGGCGCAGGCTCCCGACGGCGCGATCGGTGTCAAGCTCTCGACCCCGCGCCGGGGCTGTTCGGGGCTGGCCTACTCGGTGGACTACGTGACCGAGGAAAGCCCCATGGACGAGAAGATCGAGACGCCCGGCGGCGTGTTCTACATCGATGCCGCCTCGGTGCTCTACCTGATCGGTTCGACCATGGACTGGCAGGAAGACGACTTCACCGCCGGCTTCGTGTTCAACAATCCCAATGCCAAGGGCGCCTGCGGTTGCGGTGAGAGCTTCACGGTTTAAGAAGAAGACTTATCCAAGGGGCCATCGCCCCTTGACCCCGCAATCGGCAACCTCACCTTTCTCAGCCAACCTGGCGCGCGCAAGGTGAGCTAGACAATTCGGGGAGCCCGAGGGCGATGGCCCTCGGATGTGTCTTTCTATCTATTTACCCCTCCGCGAGAAACCGCAGCAGGGCCTGGTCGTAGTCGTCGACCATGCCGTTGGCCTCGATCCGCTCGTCGAGCCAGATCTGCTCGTCGCGGGTGATGTCGGTGGCGGCTTCCACCAGCGCGTTGAACTCACGGCGCGGGGGCTTCTTGCCGAAGATCTTGCCAAGATGGTTGGGATTGAGCGCCGCGCGCCCGGTCTGGCCCAGGAACCGTCCGACCGATGAGGTCGTATCGTTCATGAACCGCTCGAGCTCGGCCGCGCGCTCGGTGTCGAGCGGGGTGTGGCTGGTGAAGCCCTGCAGGTAGTTTCCGACCCCTTGCACGAACAGCGCCTTCCATTCGGGCGCATTGTCGGCGCCGAGCGTCTCGTCCTTCAGGCGGAACAGCAGTTCGGCTTCGCGTCGGCCGATCCCGGCGGGGCGGTCCGATCCGCTGGAGAAGAGCACACGGCGCAGCAGCGCGGCTTCGGCCTGCGTGACCCGGCCCTTTTCCAGTTCGCCCCCGCAGCGCGTGGGGCCTTCGCCTGTCAGCACTTCGTGTTCCAGGCACTCGATGGCCCAGACCCGCAGGGCCTCGGGCGTGGAGAGGGCGGTCTCGAACACGCGGATCAGCGTTTCCAGTTCGGTCAGCGAGCAGACCGCGCCGTCGGCTTCGATCTGCTCGATCAGCCAGCGGGCATTGGCCTCGCTCACGTAGCCGCGCGGTTCCTCGATCTCGACGATGAAGTGGGTGATGGCCTCGCGGAAGAACTCGGCCCATTCAGGCTCGGGCGTGGCAAGGCGGCGGTTGACCGCGAAGATCGTCGCGGCCTCTTCGGCGGTGATGGTGCCGTCCGCCCAGCCGGTGCGGCGCAGCTCGAGAACGTCCTTGGCGCAGATCGTCCCGTCGGCGAGAGCCTTCTCGGCAATGGCGCTGAAATGCATGGTCATCGGTCGTGCTGGTCCCCGCCCTGGTTGCAGGCGCGAAACTAGGCCCAATAGCCCTAATTACGCGTTAATGCAGGGGCCGCCGAGGCCCGGTGCGCAGGTCCTAGCGCTGGCGCAGCGCCGCGACGCAGGCCGCGCGGTCCACGTCCTGCCCATCCGACTGGCGCCGCGCATCGACGTAGGTCGCGACCGGGGCCTTCGAATTCGAGGTCGGGTAGAGATAGACGTCGAGCAAGCAGGCGCGCCCGGTGAACTGCAGCTTGCGCGCATCCCCTTCCCAGACTTCAAGCCGGGGCTGGCCGAACTGGCGCACCAGTTCGCGCTCGGTCACGCCGATCACGCCTTCGAGCCCCGGAATGTTGAGGAAACGCGGGTCGCGCGCGCCGGACGGTGTCGCGGGGCGGATG
>NZ_JALHAT010000070.1:0-4806 GCF_022818885.1 Novosphingobium mangrovi
CGCGCGGGGCCAGCGAGAGCGCCGCGAGCACGGCCGGTGCGTCCGGGCTCAAGCGCCCGGTGCTGCGGTCGGGAAGCGGCTGGGGGGGCTGGGGCGCCACGTCCTGCGCGTTGTCCTCACCGCGCCGTGAAGGCGAGAGCGCAAGATCGCTCGTCGCCGAACTCCAGGCTGAACCGGGAGCGCGTTCGAGCGGGGCACGAATGGGCTCTGCCGCCTGGAGGCCAATCGCGGCCAGCAGCAGGAGGGCCCATATGCGCATGCGCAGGAGGAAGGTGAGACCAAAGCTCATCGCCTCGCCGTGTAGACGAGGATACATTATCACGCAACGCGCTTGCGGTGAGGTGTTCGCGCCCGGGTGGTGGGGCGAATGGGCGACCTCACCGTTCTTTGCCCACGCGGCGTGAGAACTCTGAGCTGGACAGTTCGGGGAGCCCGAGGGCGATGGCCCTCGGATATCTCCTTTCCCTTCTGCCCCTGTAGCGAACCTCAGCGCGCCTCAAACCGGACGAGGCCTGCGCCCAGCGTGTTGTCCTCGATGCGGATGGGCTCCTTCGTCCAGTCGGCGACAAAGGCGCTGCGCCGGTCAATCCCGGGTGCGAAGCGGGCGTTGTTGCCGTGGACCGACAGGCCCGCCGAGGGGTGGTTCCGGTGTTCAGCGGCGAGCGCGATGAAGGCGGAGTAGTTCTCCTTGTCGCGTCCTTGCACGAACCAGTTGTCGGCGATTTCGCCGGTGGCGCCATCGGGCAGGTCGATCATGTAATTGGTGGCGCGCCCCTGCGTGTCGTCGAAGCTGGAGTTGAGGATGGCGACGCGCGCGGCCCGGCTCTTGACGTAGTGGCCGCCTGTCCCCGCCTCGAAGCGGCTGCGCGTGACGGTGAGTGTGCCATAGTCGCCGATGTAGAGCGAATGCGCGCAGCCGGGTCCTTCGCACGTGCCCAGGCGCGTGAAGGTCGACTTGTCGATGGCGATGCGCCCGTCCGGGTCGTTGCCGGTGAGGATGCCCTGCTCGCTGTCGCGAAACCAGCTTTGCGAGACCGAGAGGTCCCCATGTTCAAGGCGGATGCCGGCGCCGTTCTTCTCGGGCACGCGGAAGTTGGCGAAGACGAGCCCCTCGATGCGTGCGGCGCGACCGCGTAGGACCAGCGCGGCCTTGCCCTCGCAGGTCACGCCATCGAGGACGGCCTGTCCGGGGACCTGCGCCTGGTAGGTGATGGAGCCTTGGGTCTGTACCGCGCAGTCGGCGTAGCGGCGCGGGGCAAAGCGGATCGTTCCCGTGCCATCGCCAATCGCGTCCACCGCCTCCTGCAGGCGCGCGTAGCTGCGCTGGCTCTCGACCACCGTGTAGGGCTCCTCCTGAGCTTGCGCGGAAGAGGCGGCGGGAAGGAGCGGGCTGGCCCCCAGCAGGGCGGCCGCAAGGGCGAGTCGGATCGTGCGCATGGCAAGGTCTTACGCCCGGTGCTGCGCGAAAGGGTAAACGCGAAAGGCCGCCGTCCCGCTTCGGTACAGGCCGCTCTAGTCGGTGCGGCCCCAGCGCCAGCGCCAGCCGCCGCGCGTGCGGCGCGCGCAGATCGGCAGGACGAGTGCGCTGACCGCCAGGAACAGGGCGACGGCGCCGGGCCGTGCGCCATAGGTGTCTTTCTGAAAGAGGATCACGCAGCCCGCGATGGCGGAGAAGTAAAGGGCGTAGAGCAGCCAGCCCTGCCAACGGAGCGGAAGGCCCGAGCCCAGACCGTAGCGCTTGGGGGCGAACCAGGCGCGGGCCTCGGCCTCTTTCCTTGCCTTCTCGGCGCGGGCGGCCTCGCGGGCCTTACGCGTATTGCGGGTGCTCATGTCTCCTCACTCCCGTCCTTTGGCGTGGATGTCGCAGGGGGACGGCCGCGCCGTGAGGGCGGGCTGACCGGAACCTTGACCCCGCGCCGGGCCAGTGCCTCACGCAGCAGGACCTCGATCTCGGCATTCACCGAGCGCAGGTCACCCGCCGCGGCCCGCTCCAGCGCGGCGTGAAGCTCGGGATCGAGCCGCAGGGGGAAGGCCTTCTTCGCGGGGCTGGGCATGGCGGGCCGCCGGGGCGCCTTACTGGTAGAGCGAGCCGGCGTTGACGACGGGCTGGGTATCCCGCTCGCCGCACAGCACGACCATGAGGTTGGAGACCATCGCGGCGCGGCGTTCGTCGTCGAGCTCGACGACCTCCTTTTCCGAGAGCTGCGCCAGCGCCATCTCGACCATCGAGACTGCGCCTTCGACCAGCTTGCGGCGCGCGGCGATGACGGCTTCGGCCTGCTGACGGCGCAGCATGGCGCCCGCGATTTCGGGGGCGTAGGCAAGGTGCGTGAGGCCGCATTCGTCGACGGTGACGCCCGCCACGCGCAGGCGCTCGTTCAGCTCGTCGCGCAGCTCGCGGTTGACGTCCTCGTGACTGCCGCGCAGCGTCTTGTCCTCGTCCTCGCCATCGTAGGGATAGCGCGAGCCGATGGTGCGCACGGCCGCCTCGATCTGGACGTCGACGAAGCTGTGGTAGTCGTCGACATCGTAGAGCGCCTGTGCGGTGTCGGAGACGCGCCAGACCACGTTGGCGGCGATCTCGATGGGATTGCCGCGCAGGTCGTTCACCTTGAGCTTTTCCGAGACGATGTTGTTGGTGCGCACCGAGACCTTGGACTTCATCATCCACGGCCAGGTCCAGCGCAGGCCTGTCGAGCGGTCGGTCCCGCGGTAGCTGCCGAACAGGACGATGGCCGCGCCCTGGTTGGGCTGGACCATGTAGAAGCCGGGCAGGACGAGCAGCGCGGCAAGCGCGCAAGGCACCAGCAGCAGCAGGAAGAGCGGCGAGCCCGCGCTTACCCCGCCGACCACGCTGAACAGGGCCAGCAGCACGAGGCCAGCGAGCACGAGCAGCATGAGGTAGCCGTTGAAGGCGGACGCGGAGCGCTCGCGGCTGGCGTTCATCGGCTGAAGGTTGGCGGACATCGATAGGCTCTCCCTGTTAAAGTGATATCATATTAATATCGTTTTGCGGTGCAGGTCAAGGTGCAGGAGGGCACCTGCGGGACGGCGCGGTTGTAACAAGAGCGTTTTGGTCTTATATACGAGGTGCGGGCCGGGCCCCTCTGGCGCGAGCGATTGAGCCTCTTCCATGCGGAGCGCTGATCGCCGCGTGATGTCGGACCGCATCGGGAAAGACCGATGCACCGATCCGGGTCGCGCATGTATTCACGGGTCCAAATTGCGATTTCAGGGGCAAACTTATACCGCCCCATGCAACCAAGCGTCGTCTCGACCGATCGAACTATCACATGCGTTCGACAGGGAATGACCGATGACTGATAAGATGTACGCAATGCTCGAGACGCTGGCGCGACTGGATTCGCGGCTTCGTCGCCTGCAGGCCGGACGCACGTCCGATCCGGCCCTGATCGCCCTCCTGCTCACGGCAAAGGAAACCCTTCGGAACAGGCTCCAGCGCCTGCCATCCCCCATGGCGACGGCCTGACAGCGGCCTGTTCCTGCGCCGGCGCGTAAGTCCCCCTCCGACGCGCCGGCGCTTCCTTTTCCCCGTACCAAGCAGGTCCTGATCCATGGAATTTCTATCGACCTACTGGATGGGCACGAGCCTGTGGTTCTGGTTCGCGTTCATCGCCATCGTCATCGGCCTGACCGCCTTCGATCTTGGCGTCCTGCACAAGGACGACAAGGAAATGGGCATCGGCGAATCGCTCAAGCTGTCGGTCTTCTACATCGGCATCGCCATGATCTTCGGCGGCTGGATCTGGGTCCAGAAGGGCCCCACGGCGGGCATGGAGTACTACACCGGCTACTTCATCGAGAAGGCGCTCTCGATCGACAACGTCTTCGTCATCTCGATGATCTTCAGCTTCTTCGCCGTGGAGCGCAAATACCAGTACCGCGCGCTCCTGTGGGGTATCCTCGCGGTGATCGTGCTGCGCGGGATCATGATCGCGGGCGGCGCGGCAATGATCGAGAGCGCCTACTGGGTGATGTACCTGTTCGCCGCGTTCCTGATCTTCACCGGCCTCAAGATGCTGGTGACGGGCGAGAGCGAGCCGGACGTGGGCAACAACGCGGCGGTGCGCTGGATCTCCACGCATATGCGCGTCACCAAGGAGCACCACGCCGAGCACTTCTTCGTGAAGGTCCCGGCCAATCCCGAGGCCCCCGAGGGGGCGCGCGGGAGCCGTCTGGTCTGGGCCGCGACGCCGCTGTTCCTGGCGCTGGTGGTCATCAACCTGGCCGACCTTGTCTTCGCGGTCGATTCGGTTCCGGCGATCTTCACGATCACCCGGGACACCTTCATCGTCTACACCTCGAACATCATGGCGATCCTGGGCCTGCGCGCGCTGTACTTCGCGCTCGCCGCAATGGTCCACCGCTTCCACTATCTGCAGTACGCGCTCGCGCTTGTGCTCGTCTTCATCGGGGGCAAGATCTTCGTCTCCGACTTCCTGCTGTCGGGCGCCAAGATCCCGCCGGTCTTCAGCCTGGGCGTTACCGTCGCGCTGATTGCGGGCGGGGTGATCTGGTCGCTGGTGATGACGCGCGGGGAGGAGGCGAAGAAGGTCTGAGGGGCTGACCTCACCTTCCGCGCCCAGACCTGGCCGAGAAAGGTGAGGTCGCCCATTCCGGGGTCAAGGGGCGATGGCCCCTTGAATCAATCTTGCTTCTTCAACCCTCGCCCCTCAGCAGCGCGTGCCGTTCCCGCACCAAGGCAATGTCCGGACCAGAGAGGTGCTCGGCAGCCTGCTCGGCCAGCCGGTCCATCTCTTCAAGGAGCAACCGGCGCCGGTGGGC